>DAMAVY010000113.1:0-8494 GCA_032077725.1 Clostridium sp.
AGAAATAGTATTTAGCTGTTGCTTAGTTTTGGAAAATAAAAGATTATATCAAAATGGTAAATAACTATAACAAAGAAATTCAAGGAATATAAAAAAATAAATGATGCATATAAAAATTATAATAATTAATAACTCATTGATGCCGAAACATTTCATATGTAAAAAAAAGATTACTTAATAATAAGGAAGTGATGCTTATGAAAATAAGAAAAGCAAAACTGGAGGATTTAAATATAATCATAGACATCTTTAAGAATGCAACTAATAGGATGAGTGATAACAATATACACCAATGGGATGAAATATATCCAACTAATGAAATTCTTCAAGAGGATATATTAAAAAATCAGATGTATGTTGGAATTAAAGGCAATAACATTGTTTCAGTTGTAGTTATTAATGATGAATATGACGATGAATATGAAGATGCAAATTGGAAGTATAATAATGAAAGGTTTGTGGTTATACATAGACTATGTGTTAATCCAGTTTATCAGAATCAAAAAATAGGGGAAAATACAATGTTTATCATTGGAGATTTATTAAAAAAAGAGGGAATACAGTCAATTAGATTAGATGTTTTTTCTCTAAACCCATATGCCTTAAAAATGTATAAAGCCCTTGGATATGAAAAAGTTGGGGAAGCACACTGGAGAAAGGGATTGTTTTATTTGCTAGAAAAGAAACTAACGCCATTAGAAATAGTAAAATAGACAATCAAATTAAAATAAGTTAAATTTTGGATAAAACAATAAGGCTATATATAAAGGCGCAAGGGGGAAATAAAAATGAATATTGATATAAAATATAAAGAAATTATAGAAATAGTTGAAAATAAATTGTCTTGTTCTGCTCATAATTTAGATCATGTATTTAGAGTTTATAATCTTTGCATGTTAGTCGCAAAATATGAAAAAGACGTTGATTTAGAAGTTCTAATTCCTTCAGCATTATTGCACGATATTGCAAGAGTAGAAGAGAGTGAAGATAAAACAGGGGAAATTGACCATGCAGTTTTAGGTAGTGAAATGGCAGAGGATATCTTAAGAAAGTTAAAATATGAAGAAGGAAAAATAAAAGAGATAAAACATTGTATTATAGCACATAGATTTAGAACTGGTAATGAGCCCAATACAATAGAAGCCAAAATACTATTCGATTCAGACAAGCTAGATGTTATTGGTGCAAGCGGTATTGCTCGTACTTTTATGTTAGCAGGACAATTTGGACAAAGCCTCACGAAGAATGAACCAATTAATGAATACTTAAAAGCTAATACTGTTGAAAATGGAAGGCTGAAAGATGTTTCAAAGCATACACCTTTTATTGAATATGAAGTAAAGTTTAAAAAAATACCTGATAAGTTGTATACAAAAAAAGCAAAAGAAATCGGGAAAGAAAGGCTTAAGTTTATGGAAGAGTATTTTAATCGATTAAAGTCAGAGATAGAAGGTGTTGAATAAAATAAATAAGAATACGGTGATAATGGGACTATAATGCCTTGTATAGGACAAATAGATAGGAGGATAAAAAATGGAAAATTATGTTATTAATGAAAGCACAAGAGAGGAATATGATTTAGTTGACAATGGGATAGTTGATTACAATGTATCCAAAGTTCCTTTTACTCAGGAACCAGCCTTTACATCAATTAATAGAGATATTAAAGATTTAAATGGTGATGTTATAGCAGGGATAAACAGTTTGTTGTATTGCTGGAATTGTCTATATATCGATGTTCTATGGGTTAAAGAAGAATGTAGAAAAGAAGGATATGGTTCAATACTTTTAAATGAGGTAGAGAAGATTGCTAAAGAAAAAGAATGCAAATTAATTCATTTAGATACCTTTGATTTTCAAGCAAAAGATTTTTATATAAAACATGGATATGAGGTTTTTGGTGTACTAGATGATTGCCCTATAGAACATAAAAGATATTTTTTGAAGAAGATGATATTATAATTGTGATGTTAGGTGGCAACCATAGAAAGTAGCAAAAATGAATGAAGATACTGTTTAACAATATAACCTTTATGGTTCGTTTTTTTAAAGAGAAGAACAAAAAATGTGGAGGGAAAGATAGTGGAAGTTAAAATTGTAGAAGTAAAATCAGTGATGACAAAATCAAAACTCCCCAGTGCGGATTATGCTGTAAATCCTTATATAGGATGTCCACATAAATGTAAGTATTGTTATGCTTCCTTTATGAAGCGTTTCACAAATCACCCAGAACCCTGGGGGGAGTTTTTAGATGTGAAGGAATGTCCACCAATTAAAAACCCAGAGAAATATAGAGGAAAAAATATTTTTATTGGTTCTGTAACTGATGGATACAATCCCTTTGAGAAGAAATACGAAAAGACAAAAAATATTCTAGAGCAGTTAGTAGGAAGTGGTGCTCGAATTAGCATTACAACCAAGTCAAATTTAATTGTACGTGATATTAAGCTACTGAAAAAGTTTGATGATATCAAGGTAGCTTTTTCCATTAACACTTTGGACGAGGAATTCCGAAAGGATATGGATAAAGCTTCATCTATTAAGGAACGTATCGAAGCCATGAAAATACTTCATGAAAATGGAATTCCAACGGCAACATTTATTTCTCCAATTTTTCCGGGGATTACCAATGTCCCTGATATTGCAATGGCAACTAAGGATTATTGTGATGAGATATGGCTGGAAAACCTGAATTTAAGAGGAGCGTATAAATCTGTTATTCTTAAATATATTGAAGATAAATATAAGCAGCTAGTTCCTTTATATAGAGATATCTATATAAAAAATGATAAGAGTTATTGGGTGAATTTAAGTGAGGAACTTTTAAAGTATGCAAAAGATAATGACCTTAATATGATCAACTATTTTTATCATGAACTAATCCGTAAGAATTAGGAAAATCATCTATAACAACAAGGCTAATAAATTCCACCTTAATCATGTTATTGTAAGACCTGGGAGCATATACGGATATGATTACCATGGTAATATGGATTCTAGGATGAAAGGACTACTTGAAATTTCTAAAACAGGTGAAAAATATTCAAGAACAGCAAACTTCTACACCAGCTTTGTGAATGTACAAGATCTAGCAGATGCCATAATTGAACTTACATATAAGGATTTTAAAGGGACAATTAATATATCGGGGGAAAGACCGGTAAGTTATTACGAGTTTAATTAACAATTAGCAAAATTAATGGGTATAGATGATAGCTTTATTATGCCTGATTATAAGCAGGAAGATTTATACTATAATCTAAATAATGATAAAAGAAAACTAGTGCTTAATACCTTGGTAGGAGATATTTAAATTGATGGGGGACATTATGGATTTAATGAATTACAATGATTTTAAAGAGTTACTAAACGGTTAAAGTGGTAAATATTATGAAGGAAGATGGGCTTATTTTAGTGAAGTGATAAATATTATTCAAGAAAATCAAGGTATTACTAAGGAGTTAGAGTTAGGACCATCATGGCAGACTATTGTGAAAAATTGCGACATTATGGTTAAACCTGAAAATGATGTATGGGGTAGGCCAGAAAAATATGTTAAAAAAGTTTATGAACATAATGCAACAGTAACGCCATGGCCAATAGGAGATAAAAAATATGATTTATCTATTGCATTGCAAGTTTGGGAACATCTAGAAGGGAAACAAAGGTCAGCATTTAAGGAAGTTATGAGAACATCTAAGATGGCAATATTAAGCTTCCCATATATGTGGGATTGCCCAAAGGATAATGCTAATTACCCTGAACACCACTTGATTGATGAAAAAATTATAGGAGAATGGACATTAAAAATAGAACCCACAAAGATTATTAAAATACCAAGAACTGGTGATAGGGTATCAAAAGGTCCAAGAGTAATTTATTTTTGGAAGTTTTAACTATAGAAATTGAGAATTATAAATTGAAGATAAGGGAGGAAGTAATATGGAAAATACAGCACTTTTAGTTGTAGATGTTCAAAATGCATTAGTAAAGGCAGGGCCATTTGCAATAGAGGAAGTAATAAGTAATATAAAAATGTTAATTAAAACATGTAGAGAAAACAATGTGGAAGTAATTTATGTCCAACATAATGAGGAAATAGGGAGTGAATTAGAACCAAATTCGAAGGGTTGGAAGATTTATGGAGAAATAGAACCAAATCCAGATGAGAAGACAATAAGTAAAAGCTTTTGTTCTGCTTTCAGAGAGACAAATTTAAAAAAATATCTGGATAATAAAGAAATAAATCAATTAATTATCACAGGTATGCAAACAGATTACTGTATTGATACTACATGCAAAGTTGCTTTTGAGTATGGATTTAAGGTGATAATTCCTGAAAAAACAAATACAACTTTTGATAATGAAAGTATATCGGCAAAAGAATTGTATGAACATTATAACTTTAATATATGGAGCGATAGATTTGCTACTGTACAGAGCATAGAAAATACAATTGAAAGATTAATAGTAAAATAAAACTTTTTTAAAAGTTACATTTTTAACTTTTTAACATTTTAAAAAGTTGCGTCACCATACGGATTTGCGGGGATTTACTACTTTGAAAAGTGGATTTTAAGAAGAAAAATTATAAGAGTTTATGAAAATTAGATAAATAATGGGGAGAGATAAAATGTGGGATTAAATATTGATGCGGTTATGGAATATAATGATGATGGATACTTGATATATTCTGATAATTATATCGGTGCTTATGTACGTGGTAGGACAAAAGAGGAAGCACTTAATAAGTTCGATAAAGAAATCTGTCAATATGTAGAGTGGTCCACGGGAAAAAAGTATTCTGCTAATGAGAAATTTAAAATACGGATTGTTCAGGAAAAGAGAAGCGAATTACAGATTTGTGATGCTGATTCAGATGTGATTTTCCACTCAGAGAAGATGCCAATTACCTTGCATGAGTATGAAGAATTAAAAACACTTGTGATAAAGTCTGCAAAAGATTTTAAAATTCTTTACGATTCTATACCGGACAAGGAATGTTCATCCTTAAAAGCGAGAAAGACTTTTTATGGCGACGTTCCACGTACTGCTGATGAAATGTATTCACATACAAGGAACGTAACAAATTACTATGTTGGCGAGATCGGTGTAGTTGTGGATAATCTTCATGACATTTTAGAAAGTCGTATTAATGCTTTGCAATTTGTGGAATGTGTGCCGAATTTTTTAAGTAATCAGGTGTATGACGGAAGCTATGGAGAACAATGGTCATTACGAAAGGTATTGCGTCGCTTTATTTGGCATGATCGAATTCACGCTAAGGCAATGTATCGGATGGCTATGAGTATTTGGGGTAATGAAGTTATAGAAAATCCTTTTTCTTTTACATTATGAACAAACTTAAGTGAAAGTGACTTAAATTACAATTATACTCAAATATCATCATGCGGAGGAGTAATGAAAATTTCTTGAACTTATAGGAAAGAGGTTAGGCAATGAATAATAAAATGGATTTAGGAGAAAAATTAAAGTTTATAGAGAAAATATCTCCCTTTGCAAAAGACTATGTAAAAGATGGCTTCGCAAATAATAAAGTTGAGATTTTATATTCAATAATAACAGAGGAAAATGAAGGTGTATTTTTAATGGTTGACAATGATGATTGTTGCATTTTTTATGCGTCCTTTCTTAATGAGAGCAATATTGAAGAAATTTCAAAAGTAATAACTAATAAAATTAATGAATATATTTCAAAAGCAAATTCAAAAGAAATATGTTTTAACGTATATGGAGATAATACTAAAATAATTAAGTTAGTAAAGGAATTAGGTTTTACAACAGATATGGAAGGATACCATATGGAGTTTAGTTTAGGAGAGTTACCGAAATTAAAGGAATGCAATTTAACTCATAACGGATTCGAAGATAGTATGATAAAAGAATTTGTTGAGCTATTTGATAGCGCATATTATAAACTAAACGTAGAGAATGGGTGGCAAGTAAATTGTAATGCAATATATGGAAAAGAATTTTATGAGGAACTTAACGATCTAAATAAGCATGGTGAAGTACATTCATTTTGGTTAGAAAATGAATTAGTTGGAGCATACATTTTTAAAAATAACTACATAGCAGATTTGGTTGTTAAACCAATATTCCAAAATAAAGGATATGGAAGTTATATATTAACTCATTGTATTAGAAATATGAGATTAAATAAAGAAATTAAAAGTGTTAGGCTTAGAGTTGTAAAAACAAATGTTGGTGCCAAAAATCTATATGAAATGTATGGCTTTACTCAGATTGCTAGCTTTGCAGAACACACCTATGGATAAATATTGGTAAAAGGAGGAAGCGAAAATGATTAGCAAAACTGAACAAAAGTTATATGACACTTTAAATTCCTTAGGGATTAAATATATAAGATATGAACATGAACCTGTATACACCATTGAAGAAGCAAGCAAGTTAGATGCATTTATTCCAGGGCAACAATGTAAAAATCTTTTTCTCAAAAATAGAAAAGGGGATGTTCATTATCTTGTAATTTTAGATGAAATGAAGCGTGCAGATCTAAGTTTTATATCTGAGCAAATAGAAAGTACAAAATTATCTTTTGCCTCAGAAGAGAGAGTATTTAAGTATTTAGGACTTAAAGGTGGAGCTATTACTCCCTTTGGAATAATAAATGATGCTGAAAGTGAAGTTATAATTTTAATAGATAGAGAACTAATTGGTTCTAGTATTATTAATTTTCATCCCAATGTAAATACTGCTACAATTGGGGTTTCTTATGAAGATTTAGAGAAATTTATAAAGTGGCACAAAAATAAGTTTTACTACATAGATGTGAATTAAAATATATTTTGAAAAGAAGTGATTAAAATTAGATTAGCTGAATTAAAAGATTCATATGCAATTACTGAATTACTCAATAAAGTAACTTTACATCTTCATAATAAAGGGATTAACCAATGGGTGTTTCCATGGAATGAAGATATAATTAAAGATGATATAAAAGAAAAATTAGTTTATGTATTAGAAGTAGATAATTTAGTAATAGGAACATTTTCAATTAAAGACAGCAATGATGTAAATGTTAATATTATTTGTCCTGAAAACAAGTATCTCTATAGAATAGCAATATTACCTGAATATCAAGGACTATGCCTTGGATCTAAGATAATAAAGTTTTCACTTGATTATTCAAGAAAAATGAATAAGTCTTTATTTTTAGATTGCTGGGCTGGCAACAGTAAACTAAAGGATTTTTATAAAAGTGAAGGATTTGACCTGATTGGAGAAATACCAGAAGAAGGTTATTTCATTAGCGTGTTCAAATCTAAATGATATTGGAGATGATTTTTAAAGGATTAAAGTTTGTGTAAAATCAGAGGCAATGCTGGAGTTACAGAAAGAATTATATTTGCATAAAGAATGGGTTTAGGGATAATGGTAAATCAATTAATAATTAAAAATGGGGGCGTAGTAGATGTTAGATAATAAAGGTTTCGATATTTGGTCTAAAGACTATGATAAGTTTGTAGAAAGAAATTCTGTAGGATATCCATTTGAAGGATATTACGATGTGCTAAACTTTGTGCACAAGCTTATTGAAAAGAAAGAAAATAGTAAAATACTTGATGTAGGTGTTGGAACAGGAATGCTTACAAATCAGTTATACAAAGAAGAAGCAATTATATATGGATTAGATTTTTCCTTTGAAATGATTCAGATTGCTCAGGAGAAAATGCCTAATGGAAAATTCATAGAATGGGATTTTAAAAATGGAGTACCTAATGAGCTTAAAAATGAAAAGTTTGATTATATTATTTCTTCCTATGCTATTCATCATATAGATAATGATAAGAAAATGGAATTTATAAGAGAACTAAAAGATATATTAAATGTTAATGGAAAAATAATTATTGCGGACGTTGCATTTAAAACTAGGGAAGACCTAGAAAACTGTAAAATAAAAAGTGGTAGCGATTGGGATAATGATGAAATATATATGGTGATTGATAATATTGGGGCAAAGTTAAATGAAAGTGGCTTAAAATATAAGTATACTCAAATATCATCATGTGCAGGAGTAATAGAAATTTCTTAAATTGTAAAACCGGTGTTGAAGTTATAAAAGAAGCTGAGAAAAGATTTCAAGAAATAAACTCTGGTGCATAAAATTAAAAATTCATCAGTGTAGGCATGCACACTAAATATTAATAGGGAGTGAAAAAATGCTTAAAGTAAATTCTTATGATTTAAAGAATATTGAAGACTGCAACCTTAAATTTGCAGTAATAGCAGCACAATTTAATGGGAAATGGATATTTGTTAAGCATAAAGAGAGGACAACCTGGGAGATACCAGGGGGACATAGGGAACCTTTAGAGAATATAAATGATACAGCCTCAAGAGAATTATTTGAAGAGACTGGAGCAAAGGATTTTGAGTTGTTTCCTATATGCATTTATTCCGTAGAAAGAGATGGAGAAGAAAGTTTTGGACAACTTTTTTATGCTAAGGT
>DAMAVY010000114.1:0-8477 GCA_032077725.1 Clostridium sp.
TGCGGGAGTGGCTCAGTGGTAGAGCGTCACCTTGCCAAGGTGAACGTCGCGAGTTCGAATCTCGTCTTCCGCTCCAATATGCGGGTGTAACTCAATGGTAGAGTGCTAGCCTTCCAAGCTAGTTACGAGGGTTCGATTCCCTTCACCCGCTCCATTATGCGTTTTTAGCTCAGCTGGATAGAGCAACGCCCTTCTAAGGCGTGGGCCGGGGGTTCGAATCCCTTAAGACGCACCATATGGTGGGGGTAGTTCAGTTGGTAGAGCGCCAGATTGTGGTTCTGGTTGTCGTGGGTTCGAGTCCCATCCTCCACCCCATAAAATTTTCGATATCAATATAATTAAAATATTTTATATTGGTGTATTGAAAACAAAGACGAGAAAACACTTCATTAATGAAGTGTTTTTTTTATACTGATTAATAATTATTATAAAACTATCAACAATTGTGTATAGATTTATAATAATTATCAACATATTATAAGTAAAAGTGGATAAGTAATGAGGATATTATAAAAGAGGCGGATAATAATTAATTTTTTTATTACGTGTATTTTAGTTGTATAATATAAAATATAATATTAAGTTGTAATAATAAAATCATTGAAAAATTTTAACAACTTATTAATCTGTAAGATAAGTTAGGGTAGACTAATTAATATAATTAAAATATATATTACTATTCCTATGAAAATAGTATATGGAGGATGAAATGATTTTTGATAAAGATACCAGAGTTGTTGAGTTTGTAAGAAGACCAAATAGATTTCAAGGATATGTAATTATTGATGGACAAGAAGAACTCATTCATGTACCCAATACAGGAAGATGTAAAGAAATTTTAATTCCTGGTTGTAAGGTATTAATAAGATCAGAAAATGGCGAAAATAGAAAAACAAGATTTAGTTTAATCGGTGGGTATAAGGGTAATAAATTGATAAACATAGATTCTCAAGCTCCAAATAAAATTGTAGAAGAAGCTCTATATAAGAAAAAGATTAAGGGATTAGAAGAATATACATGTATATGTAGAGAAAAAACATTTGGAAATAGTAGATTTGATTTCAAATTAACTGGCAGTGATGGCAAAGAGTATTATTTGGAGGTTAAGGGTGTTACACTAGAGGAAAATGGTCACAGTATGTTCCCGGATGCTCCTACCGCTCGAGGAAGAAAACATCTTTTAGAATTAATAGAAGTAAAGAATTCAGGGAGAGGTGCAGGAGTAATATTTTTAATTCAAATGGATAGTATTATCACATTTTCACCTAATGAAAAAATGGATGAAGCCTTTGCAAGCGCATTAAGATTTGCATCAGCTAATGGGGTTGATGTATTTGCTTATCAATGCAATGTTGGTGAAAATTTCATTGAATTGACTACACCTGTGGAAATAATGTTGTAAAATATATTGTTAACATCACTGTTTAGTTCTAAGCTATAAACTCAAGATAATACATTGTAGATACAAAACGAGTCATTTATATAGAGTGCTATGATTTATAGCAGGAATATTGAAAATAGAAAGAGGTAATGATAAATGTTGATGGATATAGTTGTATATAATTGTGAGAAATGCCCAGATTTCAAACAAGGAAAATGTGATGGTAAAATTGATAATTGCATGTGTAAAAAATGTCCAAGAAATTTAGGACAGTGTTTGATTGTAAGATATTGTAGAGAAACGGAATCAGTTTTAGATTGTTTTGAGTACTAAATTCAATTTAACATAAGCGTATATTATCAGGCAAAATGCAAATCATATATTATTATAATGTATATAGGAGTGTTAAGGTAATGATTTCTAATGAAATAAAAAGTAGGGTTGCGCAAAATTGCTCGTTATATAATTCAAGAGCATATTGCTCTGGAAAATCGCTTATAAATTTAAATCCAAGTTGTGATAATTGTGATAATTTTGTAAGAGGTCATTGTGTCAAAAACATATTTGATGATATATGTGAAAAAATTAGGCTTAACTAAGTCTATTTTTTTTAAAAAGTTAATTAAAATTGAATTGTAACAATATATTTAATAATTAAATTATTATGGTTGAGAAAATTATGTAATAGTGTTAAAATGTAATTGATTTCAACGAGGAAATACAATAAAATATATTTTATTTTGGAGGGTGAATTATGCATAAAAAATTATTTATACCAGGACCAGTAGATGTAGCACCAGATGTATTAGAAAAAATGGCTACACCAATGATAGGACACAGAAGTAAAGAAGCATCAAGAATTCAAAGACAAATTAGTGACTATATGAGAGTAATATTTAACACTAAGGAAGAAATTTTACTTTCAACTACTTCAGGTAGTGGACTTATGGAAGGTGCTGTTCGTTCATGTACTGCTAAGAGAGCTGCAATATTTGCTGTAGGTGCTTTCGGTAAGAGATGGTATGAAATGGCTACTTCAAATAATGTACCAGCAGATTTATATGAAGTTGAATGGGGTACTCCAACAACTCCAGAACAAGTTGATGAAGTTTTAGCTACTGGAAAATATGACTTAATAACAGTTACTCATAATGAAACTTCAACTGGTCTTATGAACCCATTAGATGAGATTTCAAAAGTAGTAAAAAAATACCCTGATGTTGTTTTCTGTTTAGACACTGTAAGTTCAGCTGCAGGAACAGAATTAAAAGTAGATGAGTGGGGAGTAGATATATGTATAACTTCAACTCAAAAAGCTATAGGACTTCCTCCAGGAATGTCAGCTTGTACTTTTTCTAAGAAAGCAATAGAAAGAGCAAAACAAGTTCCAAATAGAGGAATATATTTAGATCTTTTAGGATTGTATGAATACATCCAAAAGAAAGATTATCAATATCCTTCAACACCATCATTATCTCACATGTTTGCATTAGAATATCAACTTGATAAGATAATAAATAAAGAAGGTCTTCAAAATAGATTTGACAGACATATAAAAGGTGCAGAAGTTGTTAGAGCATGGGCTAATAAATACTTTGAAATATTACCTGGTGAAGAATATATGTCTAACACTTTAACTAACATAAAAAATACTAGAAATATTGATGTTGCAGCTTTAAATAAAGCTTTAGGAGAAAGAGGATTCCAAATCTCTAATGGTTATGGAAAATTAAAGGATAAAACTTTCAGAATAGCTCATATGGCAGAAACTACTCCAGCTGATCTTGAAGAGCTATTAAAGAACATTAATGAAATATTAGGTCTTTAATAAAAATGTATTAAG
Organism: Clostridium sp.; assembly: GCA_032077725.1. Taxonomy (GTDB): domain Bacteria; phylum Bacillota; class Clostridia; order Clostridiales; family Clostridiaceae; genus Clostridium_J. The sequence goes on from DAMAVY010000114.1 coordinate 3,225, forward strand.
CTTTAGGAGGGTTTATCATGGTAAGAGTATTAGTAACTGACGGAATGGAAAAAAGCGGCATAAAAGTTTTAAAAGATAATGGATATGAAGTAGTAGAAAAGTTTTATGAACCAGAAGAATTAGGTACAGCTTTACAAAACTTCGATGTTGTAGTTGTTAGAAGTGCTACAAAGGTAAGACAACCAATAATCGATAAAGCTTGCGAAACAGGAAAATTAAAACTTATAATCCGTGGTGGCGTTGGTGTTGATAATATAGATGTTGCATATGCTACTGAGAGAGGAATTAAAGTTGCAAATACTCCAAATTCTAGTAGTGCATCAGTTGCAGAACTTGCACTAGCTCATATGTTTGCAGTTTCTAGATTTGTTAATATCTCAAATGTAACTATGAGAGAAGGCAAATGGGAAAAGAAAAAATATGAAGGTGTTGAACTAAGCGGAAAAACTTTAGGTTTAGTAGGTTTTGGTAGAATTTCTAAATGCTTAGCTACAAAGGCTGAAGCTTTAGGAATGAAGATTATATACACTGATATAATGGGTAAATCAGAAGGCTATGATAAATATGAATTCTGTTCATTAGAAGAGTTATTACCAAAATCAGATTATGTTTCAATTCATATACCTTTCATAAAAGAACAAGGAGCTACAATAGGTAAGACTCAACTTGATATGATGAAGGATGGAGCTGTATTAATTAACTGTGCTAGAGGTGGAGTTGTAGATGAAGCAGCTTTAATTGAAGCATTAAATAATGGAAAATTAAGAGGCGCTGGTGTTGACGTATATGAAACTGAACCAACTAAGAACGAGGTTTTAGTTAATCATCCAAAAGTATCTGTTACTCCACACATTGGTGCAGCTACTGCAGAAGCTCAAACAAGAATTGGTGAAGAAATAGTTCAAACTATCTTTAATTTCTTTAAATAATTTAATTCGTAGGAGGACAAAACAATATGGCAGTTGTAAGACCTTTTAAAGGTATAAGACCAACAAAAGAGTTAGTAAAAGAAGTAGCAGCTCTTCCTTATGATGTTATGAATACTGAAGAAGCTAGAGAAATGGTTAAGGGAAACCCTTATTCATTCCTACATGTTGATAAAGCTCAAATTGATCTACCTGTAGAAACTAACCAATATGATGAGTTAGTTTATAATACAGCTAGAAAAACTTTAGATAAAATGAGATCTGATAAAACTTATATTCAAGATAATGTTCCAAGTATGTATGTATACAGACAAATCATGAATGGAAGAGTTCAAACTGGTATAGTTGGATGTACATCTATAGATGATTATATGAATGATATAATCAAAAAACATGAGCATACTAGAGCTGAAAAAGAAGAAGATAGAATCAAACATGTTGACCACTGTAATGCAAACACAGGTCCAATATTCTTAACTTATAAAAATGTCAATGAAATTGATGAAATTGTTACTAAGTGGACTAGTAAAGAACCAGAATATAATTTTGTTTCAGAAGATGGAATATCTCATATTGTATGGGTTATAGATGATTCATCTACTGTAACAAGATTACAAGAATTATTTAAATCTGTTAAATATCTTTACATTGCTGATGGTCATCATAGAGCAGCTTCTGCTGTTAAAGTTGGTAAAATGAGAAGAGAAGCTAATCCTAGTTTCACTGGAGAAGAAGAGTTTAATTTCTTCTTATCTGTTATTTTCCCTGCAGATGATTTATATGTAATGGACTATAATAGAGTAGTTAAAGATTTAAACGGACACTCAAGTGAAGAATTCTTAAATAAAGTAGCTGAAAAATTCACAGTAGAAGAATTCAAGGGTGAAGGACAGTATAGACCAGAAGGAAAAGGAAGCTTCGGAATGTACTTAGATAATAAGTGGTATAAACTAACTACTATCGATGGAACTTTTGATTCAAAAGATCCAGTTAAGAGCTTAGATGTTTCTATACTTCAAGAAAATCTTTTAAGACCACTTCTTGCTATAGAAGATCCAAGAACAAGTGATAGAATAGACTTTGTTGGTGGAATCAGAGGACTTCAAGAGCTTGAAAGAAGAGTAGCAGAAGGAATGAAAGTTGCTTTCTCTATGAATCCAACAAGTGTTGAAGAGCTTATGAATATTGCTGATGCAGGAAAAGTTATGCCTCCTAAGTCAACTTGGTTTGAACCTAAACTTAGAAGTGGAATATTTGTTCACGAATTAAGCTAAGTGTTTCATCACACAAATCTTTCACAACATTAATGAATTGATTAGTTAAGGGATAAAACTTGACTATTTAGCTAATATTAATGACTAAGGTGAAGGAACGATAACTAAGTAGAATGTTAAAAGTAACGTTATATTAGTAGAGTTACGGATGAGGCATTTACTTTAGAAATCTAAATATTAATATATTAATAATTTTCAGTAATGAAGCATAGTTGTAAATAATTTTACAACTATGCTTCATTCTTTTTAAAAGTTGGAAAGTTACTTTAATAAAGTAAATATCTCAGTAATACTTATTATATTAAAGTAATAGTTTATATATCACTAAATGATTCTAGTAAGTTTATATAATGATTTGCTTCTCTGAGTACATGATCTCCTAACAATGGTACAATTATTGATTTAATTCCACAATCTAAAAGTCCTTCAGTTGCTTGTGCTTTAAAGTCTCTAATTTTAATGGTTTCTTTTAAGGTATTATCAGTAATATTGGATAAGTCTAATGAAGATTTGTTTATTGCTAAGGCTTCTTTTCTTAGTGTTTCGAATTCATTTCCAAAATTGTTTGATATGTTGAATAGTTCAACTTCGGTAGGATCAAGTAAGCCTCTAATAAAAAATGCATGCTCCGACATTATTCTATTCCAAAAAGTTTCCTGCTCAAGGACATCTCTCTTCATATCAAGTTCAATACCATTTTGTAATCTTGTTAATAATTCTCTAAAAAACAAAGCTTCTCTGAGTATATGATCTAATAGTAATGGATAAGCTGTAGTAAATGTTTTACAAGATAACACATCATTTTTAAGGTTAGTTTTAAATTTAATAATCATAGTAGTTGCTGTTATAGAATGTTGATTCAACATATAAACTTGATCTGTTAGAGCAGATATATTTGTATTATTCATACTAGGTGATAATGAATTCTCCATAGCAGTTATACTTGAATCTATTATAATTCCAGTGGCAAATTGCGTTGCATTTTCTGCATCCATTGTATATTGGGTTACAATTTCATTTGACTCTAATACTCTGGAAGGGATAACGCCTTCTGATAAAGATATAGCTTGTGAAAGTAAAGACGTAAATTTATTTTTAAAGTTATCTGCTTGATCGATTAAATTTTTATCCTTTGGTGTGAATGCTGCTTCTAAAAATATAGAATGCTCCTTCATTATTCTAAGGAAAAATAAATTAAGTTCTAAAGATTGATTAATGAATTTTCGCCTTGATATCATTTTATACTCCTAAATTTATTATATATATCACTATTAACATATTCAAAGTTGATATTTTTAGTGAGAATAAAATAAAATAATTCAATTAATAATTTAAATAAAGAACATAATATATATGATGTATTAAATAATCTATATTAACATTTTTGGGATTTAATAAAATTTATATAATTTAAGGGTAATACTAACAAGTGGATATAATGTATGTGTTATATAAAAAGTATATCGTTTATGATATTATTGCAAAGAGGAAAAATATAATTTAGGAGGAAACGGTAATGGATTTAGAACCTGAGCCTACTAACATAGCGGCACAACTAATTTTAATAATCATATTAACATTAATTAATGCATTTTTTGCATCAGCTGAAATGGCTATAGTATCAATAAACAAAAATAAGTTAAAATTTCTTGCGGACGAGGGAAATAAGAATGCAGGACTTTTAATAAAACTTAAAGAAGAACCTACAAAATTTTTATCTACAATACAAGTTGGAATAACTCTTGCGGGATTCTTTTCTAGTGCATCTGCTGCTACTGGAATATCTGGTGATTTAGGGCAATATTTAAATCGGCTTAATGTTCCATATAGTAAGCAGATATCCTTAATACTAGTTACAATTATACTTTCATACATAACACTAGTATTTGGAGAACTATTTCCAAAGAGGGTAGCGCTTCAAAAGACAGAAGCTATAGCAATGTTTTCTGTAAAGCCTATATTATATGTATCCAAAATTGCTGTGCCATTTGTAAAGCTTCTTTCAGCATCGACTAATGTTTTGGCCAGATTAATTGGTCTTGATAGTGAAGATATTGACGAAAAGATATCAAAAGAGGAAATAAAATCCTTGGTTGAAGCTGGACAAGAAAATGGGGTTATTAATGAAACTGAAAAAGAAATGATAAATAGTATATTTGAATTTGATGATAAATTAGCAGATGAAGTTATGACACCAAGAACTGAAGCGTATTTAGTTAACATAGATACGCCTTTAGATACATATTTAGATGAATTAATAGAAGAAAGATATTCTAGAGTACCTGTTTATGAGGGAGATAATGATAACATTATTGGCATACTTTATATGAAAGACTTCTTTATAGAAGCTAGAAAGCGCGGCTTTGAAAATGTAGATATTAAAAGCATATTACGTCCTGCATACTTTGTTCCAGAAACAAAGAATATAGATGATCTATTCAAAGAACTTCAAGATTCTAAAAATCATATGGCAATTTTAATAGACGAGTCTGGAGGATTTTCTGGGATAGTATCTATTGAAGATCTCATAGAAGAAATTATGGGTAATATAGAGGATGAATATGATGATGATGAACCTGAAATAAAGAGAATTGATAATAATACTTTTATATTAAAAGGCATGCTTTCAATTTATGAGTTTAATGAATATTTTCATGTAAATATTGAAAGTGAAGATTATGATACCATAAGTGGATTTTTAATAAATCTTCTTGGACGTATCCCAAATGATGTTGAGGAAAAAACCATAGAATATGAAAACTTAGTATTTAAGATAGAAGAAATAAAAGAAAAAAGAATTGTAACTATTAAAGTTTGTATTCAAAGAGAGGATTAGTCATCTTTTTTTTACCTGTGGTGATATTACAACAATAATTTTAGAATTAAAGAGTAAATTTTGTTAAATAAGCTAAATAATAAATTGATTTTATATAATAAAGGTAAAAACCCAAGATATTTTTATGTAAATGAGATATTTTAATATAAATAAGATATCTGGTTGAATTATTTTATTAAAGAATATAAAATTAATATGTTCAAGTAGCAAAAATCAA
>DAMAVY010000115.1:0-8404 GCA_032077725.1 Clostridium sp.
TATATTAAATATTTAGTATTCCTATAATAAAAACAAAAAAATATAATTTTTCTACATTATAACTTCTTCTATAAAGAGTGTTAAATTTTCCGGCTCAACTAAGTTACAGAATTTATAGCTTTCATCAGTTTCAACAGCCAAAATAGGCCTTGTGGTAAACCCACTATTTTGCATAACCACTACTGCCTTATGTCCATTGTTTAGTTTTACTTGCAATCCATTAGGATAGCAGTACACAGAATCTAAAAAATCCTTATATACCTCTTTCCCAAACTTATACACTGCCTCTGCTGTAATTTTTTCTATGGCTACATGTGGAAGCATTACATCTTCTCCACTTATATCCTCTATATACTCATTGCATATTCCAAGTATTTTAGCAAACTCATGAACATTTTCAGGAGATGCCCCAAATAGTCCAGATCCATCCTGTTTTTCATACATATAATATATTGCCATATAAGTTGTTGACATTATTGCAGAATTTGCTTTTAATAATTCCTTACCCTTTTTCACATGATACTTATCACTTGTAAATAACTTCCCTGTATCATGTAATAAAGCTGCCATCCCTAGTTTCATCAATTTCTTTTCATCATACTTCTTACGAATACCAACCATTATAGCTAATATAGTGACATCTAAAGAATGCGCCGCTAATTTAGAAACATCATCATTGGGAGCTAGGTTACTTATCATTGTAGCATTCTCTGACAAATTGATACTACTCATAATATCACTAACTATTGCAACGGCTTTTTTATCATTAACATACTCTCTATTTTTTACTTCATCAAATATTTCCTTTAAAACCTTTATTGCATGAAGTTTTATAGGAATAGGCAAAACTTCCTGAAGCGTGATTTCATCATTACCATCCTCAATATAAATAGTAGTAACATTCATCTTTTTTAGTCTTGATATAGCATTTTCAGTTATCTTATTTCCCTTATTCAAGAACATTATTCCATTCTCCGTATAAATAGGATTGGCTAAAACCTCACCTATTAATTTATCGCTTGTTAATACCAATTTCACTTTTTTCACCCCGTTAAAAATTATCCTTTAGTATACTTATCGTTCATATGATACAAACCTATAATACATATAAATTGTAAACAAAAAAAATAAGGTGGCAAAAGAAGTACTCCTTTGCCACCTTATAAAACTAAGCCTGTTCTATTTTAGAAACTTTATAACCTGCATCTTCAATGGCACATTTCATGTCCTTGTCTCCAACTGAGTCATCTCCATCAACAACTACAATTTGAGAGCTTAAATGTACATCCACATTACTAATCCCCTCAATTCCTTGTAAGGCTGTTTTAACATTTGTAACACACTTTCCACAAGTCATATCTTCAACAGTTAATCTTTTTTTCATTTTTATATCTCCCTTCATTATTCGTTATAAATAGTATGAATAGAATAAGGGAAAATTATTAATACTCAATGAAAAAATAATTACTAATATGTTTTATATAAAGGAAACCTTAATAATACACCTAAAAAAAGCTCTATCACTAGAGCTTTTACCTTAACTTTTTTTAATATAATAACCTCTAAATCACATAGCTCTTGCTGGGAATACCGCATCTAATACACCAATTACTAAAGCCGCTAATACAGCGCCTATTAAGGATACTCGCATATTAGGAACCAAAAATTGAGCAACATATATTATTACCGCTGCAATTACAAAACCTTTTATGCCTTTTCCAAAAGGTGATGCATCAACACCCATCATTGCTTCTACTAAATAATCTAAAACTGTTATTACTACTGCTGCAATTAAAAATGACCATAGGCCATAAATACTAAATCCAGGAGTTAGAAATGATGTTATACCTAATATAATAGCAACCAATATAAGTCTGCCAATTCCTCTTAAAATACTGCTGCCTGTTGAAACTTCTTTTCTTTCCTCATCATCATGAGACATACAAATTCCTCCTTTAAATAAGAATATAATTAATTGAGGTTAGTATGCCCTTGAATTTTAATATTATTACAATGTTTTATTATCTTAAGAAATAAACTACGTATACCCATCTGTCCCATATCTATTCTTTAAAAGCTCAGACAGTACACATGCTAAATATCATGAAGGTGAGTATTTTAAATAAAAGACTAAATAACGTTATAAATAGCAAAGTAAAAGATCTGATTTCAGCATATAAACTTAAATAGCTGAAATCAGATCTTTTATGCTTAACTGTGAATGTATAAATTAAATACTTTTTCAATTCCCTCATTACGTCCATGCTTGGCTCACAATATAAAAGACTAATTGTAATGGATGAAATAAACCTCACAATTAGTCTTTCTTTAACTATTTGCATCTAAATACAATTTTACGAAATCATTTTAATAACTACAGCTCCTATAATTCCTAATCCTAAAATTATAGAAAAAATGCCAACGCCGTTACTTACTTTAGTTATTCTTCCTGAATCCTTCTGTTGTTTTACTAAATTGATTTGGTTTAATCCAACAATTAATTGATTTATTCCTAAAAACACCATTACTATATCAATGCCAACCCAATGTAAAAAATATAAAATCACCATAGACAAACAAGCAATGCTGCTTAAAATTACTAATATAAAATATATTTTTCGATTCATTTTCATAACAACAACCTCCTCCTTAATGATCTAGTTATCTCTTTAAACTTTTTCCTTAATAGTTTTATAGTACTTTTAGCTAGAGCATCTTTTGCTCCTAGCCTTATTCCTTCTACTCTGCCTTCTTGTCTTCCCTCATCCCTAGCACCTTGAAGTCTACTTTTCTCATCCCTTATAGCTTTATCGCTCATCTCGGCTAGCTGTATTAACTCTTTATCTCCAATTATGCTGTATAGAACATCCATAGCTTCCTTAATTTCAGTATCTTCCCTCCCTCCCAACCCTAGGGCAGTTGAAACCTTTTTAATAACACTTATAATATTAACTTCTCCTTGTATATAATACATAATTACATTCCTTAATTTTACACATCATGATATAATTGCAATAGAAAAATAATTAGGAGGACTTTTCATGGAAGAGTTTAATACTATACCAACAAAAAAATTATGGAACCCTAAATCATTCATTATATTTAGTGCATTATTTTCATTTCTTCCCGCTGGGATTATGTATTCTTTAAATTTGGGTCGATGTGGAAACAAGCAAAAAAAATGGACATCTCTTATATTAACCATTATTGGTTTTATAGTTCTATCTGCTATAGCTTATATAATACCCTCATCAACAAGTATTTTAAAATATGCATTTTTCGGTATTAACATAGGCATTGGAATGTATCTTAGCAATACTCAGGGCAAGCTATATGAAAACCATATCCAAAATGGTGGGGAGAAGGCTTCTTATATTATCCCTGTAATTATAAGTGTTTTAATTGTAGCCTTATTTGTTGTCGCAATTATATACTCTATTTTTCTACCAAGCAATTCACTTAGTTATAATAAAAGCAAAGTTTACTATACTGATAATGTAACAAAATCTGAAGCAGAAAAGCTAGGAGATTATTTGGAATCTCAGGATTTCTTTAATGCCGATTCTGAAGCGGATGTTAAAATTGACAAAGAAAATGACATATATATTTTCTCGCTGATTATAGATGAAAAATACCTAGATGAAAAAGAAATTATGGACAATATGAAACTTATCTGCACAGAGCTATCAGAAAATGTCTTTGATAACAATGATGTCAGACTAGACCTTTGTGATGGTAGATTTAAGGTTCTAAAATCTGTTTCTCCAGATTAGTATTTTATCCTTAAAAACTATAATTATAAATAAATAGTCCTTCCCATTATAATTCCATTAGTCCAGTTCTGAATGCTTCCATCATCTCACTTGTAAGACTTATATTTAATTCTGCAGGTGGGATATCTTCTCTGTTCATCCACACTCCCAAAGATAGTTCATCTTCCTGAATGCTGATGGTATCATCACCCTCAAGTTCAGCGAAAAAGCCAACAAGAAGTGTATCAGTAAAGGGCCAAGGCTGGCTCTTGTAGAATTTAAGATTCTTTACCTTAAGTCCTACTTCCTCTTTCACCTCTCTATGTACAGTCTGTTCTAAGCTCTCTCCTATCTCGGCAAAGCCAGCTACAAGAGCATAATTACTATATGCTCGTCCTGCATACTTTGTCAAAAGCAGACGGTTGCCATTATGAACAGCTACTATGACACAGGGCGATATAGTGGGATATTTCTGAAATCCACAGGACTTACATTGAAGCATCCGTTCCTTTTCTGAATGTTCCATGGGTTTACCGCATTTGCTGCAGAAACGGTTATTGTCATACCAGCGGTTTAACTGCAAACCAACCACACCTGCAAAAGAACGCCAATATTTAGATTCAGTCCTGAATCTATTAGCACTTACATAGCTCCATCCGTCTGCTGAGTCAAGTCCCTTTTTATCTATCAAGTAGTAGTTAATATCATCTATACTGAAAAGGAACTTAGCCTCATTTATAAGATTAGGATATTCTCCCTGAAAATCTGAAAATGAGGGATACCAAAGCTTCTCCTTATCCTCCCTCACTAGTACAGTATCTCCTTCATATGAAAGAAACAGATCCTGAGGCTCTGCTTTTTTATTTTTAAAACTATTATCATATATCTTTGGTTCTATATCTTGAATCATAATGTGTCTCCTTCTTTATTATTCTTTTCTATAATTATTACTTTAAAAAATTATTGAAATTTGCTAAGACAAAATCTAATGTACATACCTTATAAGAAAAATGCGAATTAAAACACAGTAAAATTTACTTCTGAATTAATACAATATCCTGGTTCCTTGACTTTATTTTCTCTCTACAATTTCACCATTACTTTTCAAAATACTCTTCTCTGGAATATACCCTCTTACAGAACTTAATGGATAAACAATACTATCTTTTCCTATTATTGTCCCTGGGTTTAAAACTGAGTTACATCCTACTTCAGCTGAATCGCCTACAATTGCACCAAATTTCCTTAAACCAGTTTCAACAATGTCTGTACCATATTTTACTTTTACTAATGTTCCATCAGACTTTAAATTGGAGGTTATTGCACCTGCCCCCAAATGGGCTTTATACCCTAATATTGAATCACCAACATAATTGTAATGGGGAACCTGCACTTTATTAAAGAGGATTGAATTTTTAATTTCAGTTGAGTTTCCAATTACAACATCATTACCAATGATAACATTGTCTCTAATGTAAGCAGAATGCCTGATTTCGCAATTGTAACCGATAATCGCTGGACCGTTTATAAGAACACCTTTTTCTATAGTAGTGCCTTTGCCAACCCATACAAATTCCTTTATTCTTTCAAAATCGCTTGGCAGAGTTTTTGCGTATTCAAAAATGAAATCCTTAATTTCTGTAAGAGCTTCCCAAGGATACTTAACCTCTTCAAATATGGCTCTTGCATCTAATTCTTCAATGTTTAATAGTTCATTTACAGAAACTTTCATTATAATCCTCCTCTGATTTATTTCGTCATAATCTACAATTATTCTTTACTTAATTATATATAACTTAAATTAATATTTCAAACTTTTGGAATACAAGTAGAAGTCATTACATAAACGGATCTTATGTTAGGGCCATACTTTAAGAAAACCTAGAAATTAACAATTAACCTTTCTAGTTCATCATTTGTTTCAAAATACCAATCTGGCAAACCAATAATGTCTATTTTATCTATATCCTTATGATAATATAACCTAAGCTGTGCTCCATCCTTGTAATTAATGCATATCATATATTCATTTTCCACAGTTACCTTATCTTTTAATTCCTCATTAAGTGGCTTTGAAGTCTCTAATACAGATATAAACTTCTCTAAGTCATTAGAATTAATAGTTCTTCTCTCTTTCCATACACTTTCTCCATTCATCCCACCTGGTCCTAATACTTCTACTTTATCCACATCAGTAAATTTAAAGGTGTCTGGTTCAAAGCTTTCAGGTTTAATATTACTTCTATCATTAAGTGGAACTATTGATGGGTAATATCCATCATAAGTTAAAAAAGCCCCACTTAACTCACTTTTATCATTGTATATCAAATTGGCATTTATATCGCCATTGAAATTGTATTGGGATTTTTCCTTTAAAGCATAAGATATTTGTTTAACTTCTTTATTCTTATATTTCTCCAAATCCAGACCTATCTCTTTAGATGCATCTACCTGTAAATTAAATTGAAATTTTTCAGTTAAAGTAACCTCCTCTTCACTTAGTTTTTCACTTATATGGTAACCACACTTTAAAAGAAATTCCTCAGGACTTTCATCTATATGATACTTTGTTAAATTTTCTATTTCTTTATCTACTTTGACTAAGTCATCATTTTTTACATTACCAACAAAATTAAACTTTTTATTTAAAAATGGAGCACTTATTATTACCAAAGCTAATATGGAAACCCATGCATATCTCATAATATTTCTTTTGTTTTCTATTATTTTATTTATAAAAAAATACTTCTTATTTTCATAAATATTTTCATCTATTTCATTCATAATTTTATCCGAAAGGTCTTGAGGAGCATGAATATTACTTTCACCAATGGTTTTCATAAGATTAAAGGTTGTTAGAATATCTGTGCACTTCTTACAATCTTTAATATGTTCTTCTATCATTTTTAAATTATCACCTTCAAGTTCATTTTCTATATAATCATAAAGTCTTTCTTGACTACACTTCATTTAACATACCCCCTTTTTCTATTTTAAAGCCAATTGAAACATATAGCTTTTTCTTAGCCCTAAAGGCTTTCATTTTAACAGTGTCTTCTTTAAGATCAAGAAATTCCCCTATTTCTTTATAGGAAAATTCATGAACATATTTAAGTAAAATAATATTTTTCTGTTCTTCATTAAGAATGCTTAATCTTTTTAAAAGCTCCTTACTTTGTTCCTTTATGTCAAAGATATTTTCTGGTGTATACTTATCATCACATTTTATATTTTCATAAGATTCATCAAATTCAACTATTGAATTTTTTCTCTTTCTAAAATGTGTATTCATAGTATTCATTGTAATTTTAAATAACCAGTGATAAAAATTAGACTTATTCTCTAGTTTATATAGGTTTTTATAAGCCTTTATAAAAACCTCTTGCATAATATCTTCAGTATCTTCTTTACTTAATGTGCTTTTATAAAGAAACCCATAAATATTATCTTGATACTTTATTATAAGAGCTTCAAATGCCTTCTTATCACCTGTTAAAACCTTATGTATTAATACACTGTCAGTGTTCAAAAAAACTCCCCCCTATATTTATTACCTCATTTCTCTATAACTATAAGACATTATTTATTTCAAAAAAGTAACACCTTTCCTAAAAACTTCTTTTTTCTTTAATTATATAGTTCCTTGCTTTCGATCACAATATTTGTATCCTCTTCAACAAAATTGGTTTTCAGTGGTTTGCTAAACCTTTCTCAGTTGGATTCACACCAACTATATGTTACGCCCTTATCTTGACGCACTACCTAGTACATTTTATTCATAAAAAAACAGCAGAATTCTGAAATTCTACTGTTTCTATGTGCTCCTAATTACTTTGTTTTATAGGAAATATAGCCTTAATTAAAGATACTTCTTTAACTCCTCTAAGGATTCTATATCAAATACATCTTCATTAATTTCTTCTATCTTAACTTTGTATTTGTAAGGAGAGTTTTACTAATTCCTTTTGAACCCTTCTGCTGCTTTTCATTATTTCACAAATAATATTTACTCCTCAATGCACAAAGCTATCCCTTTTACCAATAAAATTTTTCCCTATGAAACTATTTAAAATTTTATATAGTTCCATATTTAAAATTTTAACTATGGAACTTTAAAACTATTTAAATATTTAAAATTTTAAATATTTGTTCCGTTCATGCGGGTTTGAGCCGATTTCACTAGGAAAAGCATGGATAATAAGTTGTATAGAATTTATACCTCCACAACTCTCTGAAACTTCCCAAACCAGCCTAAATTTACGGTTTTCACTTCACCATTTCTATTTTTGCCTATGATAATTTCCATGATCTCACGTTCCTTATCTCTGTTTTGTTCTTTAAGTTCTTTATCGTAATATACTTCTCTATAAGGGAAGATTACCATGTCAGCATCTTGTTCTATGGAGCCCGATTCTCTTAAGTCTGATAGCATTGGTCTCGGATCTCTTCTCGTTTCTGCTGCTCTAGAAAGCTGAGATAGGGCAATGACAGTAATATTTAGAGACTTGGCCATTCTCTTTAATTCCCTTGATATTTTTGCAACTTCTTGCTCTCTGCTATTACTTTGTATAGCAGATTCTATGAGCTGAAGATAATCGATTATTACCACATCTAAGCCTTTCTTGTGCTTTAGAGTTTTCGCCTTCTGCCGT
>DAMAVY010000116.1:0-8369 GCA_032077725.1 Clostridium sp.
TAGCGCAGCTTTAAGCAATGATAAAGGAATTAAACAAAGTTATAAGAGCTTTAGCGGACTAAAAGGTGCAGAAATATTAGCTGAAATGAAGGATGGCGTTGAAGAAGTAGTAGATGTGGCTAAGGAATTATTGAATTCAGAGAAGATGATTCCAGGTGAATACGATATTGTGTGTACTCCAGAAATTACTGGACTCATAGCACATGAAGCCTTTGGTCATGGTGTGGAAATGGACATGTTTGTAAAGGATAGAGCAAAATCAAAGGATTATTTGGGTAAATATATTGCATCACCTCTTGTAACTATGAGAGATGGGGCAGCTGCAGCACTTGAAAATGGTTCTTTCTTCTTTGATGATGAAGGGGAAATTGCTAGTGACACTGTAATTATTGATAAAGGTATATTAAAATCTGGAATTAATGATATGTTAACAGCAAATGCCTTAAAGGTAAAACCTACAGGAAATGGTAGAAGACAAAATTTTGATAGAAAAGCATATACAAGAATGACAAATACATTTATTGAAAGCGGAGAATCTACATTAGAAGAAATAATTAAATCTATAGATTATGGTTTTCTTATAGATCAAATGAGAAGTGGAATGGAAGACCCTAAAAATTGGGGAATCCAGTGTATGGTTGATATAGCAAGAGAAATAAAAAATGGAGAATTTACTGGTAAAATATTTTCACCAGTTATAATGACAGGATATGTACCAGATTTATTAATGTCTATATCAATGGTATCTAAGGATTTCAAATTGGCAGGATGCGGATTTTGCGGCAAAGGATACAAGGAATATGTAGTTGTATCTGATGGTGGACCATACATTAAATGCAAGTGCAGATTAGGATAAGGAGGGCTTAAAATGCTAAATGTTATATTAAATGAGCTTAAAAATAATAATATTGAAGAATATATTATTACAGAAAATCAATCAGAAGTAGTGGAACTTTATTTTATAAAAAAAGATTTAGAAATGAGCAGAAATAAAAAATTAAAAGATTATACAGTTAGAGTTTTTAAGAGTTTTAGTGAAGATGGTATTGAATATAAAGGCGATGCAACAGCAAAAATACATTCCTTTATGAATGAAGAAGAAATAAAGAAAACAATAGTGGATTCATATTTCTCAGCTTCTTTTGTTAAGAATAAAACATATTGTCTTCCAGATGGATTCAGTGGAAAAATAGAAGGAAAAGAAACTAATATAAGTAAGCTAACTTTAGAAGAAAGTGCTATAGAAGTTAAAAATTCCTTATATAAATATGATAATTTAGAAAATGGATTTATCAATTCTGCTGAAATATTTATTAAAAAGAATAATAGAAAAATAATATCATCTAAAGGTGCTAATGCTTCATTTGTAATATATAACGTATCTGGTGAATTCATAACACAATGGGTAGAAAATCAAGATGTAGAGATTTATAATAATTTCAGTTATGATGATTTACCGGGTGAAGAATTATCTTTAAAGGTTAAAGAAGCGTTAATGACCACAAAATATAGAGATGAGAGTATAGACGCACTTAAAAGTGGTAAATATAATTTAGTGTTATCCGATGACAGTGTCAGTGAAGTAATAAAATACTATATATCTCAAGCTAAAACCTCCTATGTTTATGATAAATATAGCAATTTAAAAGTTGGGGATTTATTACAAGATAAAGAAGCAAAAGGGGATAAGCTTAATTTAACATTAACTTCAACTGTTCCTGTAGATAATAATGGGACAAGACTTTCGGATAGAGTTTTACTGGAAGATGGAGTTTTAAAAACTTTCCATGGTAATTTCAAATTTGCAGATTACTTAAATGTTCCTAAAACTGGAGATTATGATTGTGCAATATTAAAAGGTGGTACCATAAGTATTGATGATATGCTACAAGAAGGCGATATTCATATTTTAAGATTTTCAGATTTCCAAATGAATTCTTTAACAGGTGATTTTGGTGGAGAGATAAGACTTGCTCTTCTCAAAAAAGATGGTAAATTGTTACCTTTCACAGGTGGATCACTATCTGCAAACATTAAAGAATTACAAAATGATATCACATTATCTAAAGAATTGTATGAGAATAATTCATATATAACACCAAAGGCTATAAAGTTTATTGGTGTGCAGATTTAATAAATGGCAGCCAAATTAATGGCTGCCATTAATTTGGCTGTAAAAGAAATTTATAATGGTTATTTATAAAATTTAGTAGAGTGGAAGCAATTAGTGACTGGCCTTTGACATTTGGATGTATCCCATCAATGCATAAATAATCACTATAATTTTCACATTTCAAAAATTCAGATCTAATATCAATCAATACAGTTTTAGATTCTTTTGCCACTTCTGTAATCATGTTATTGTAGGATTCATGCCAAGTAAAAAGTTTTTCTTTAGTACCAAGCCAGTTCAATATATTTTCTTCTGACGAGGCATCCCCTTTACCTATCCAATTAAAATATTTAAGAGGATCAAGAGGTGGAAGAGTCATAAGAGAAGGAAAGATATTAATGCTCTTTAGTGTGGAAATCATATTAAAAAGAGTTTCTTTAAAAACATGGATATCAGTATTCGGATGATATTCTATATTGGGATTCTTTGCAATTTCATCCCACTTAAAATCGCAATCATTGCCACCAAACTCAATCAGCACAATATCCGGAGCTTTTTTTATAACATCGTTATTAAGTCTGTTAATACCACGAATTATCGTGCTACCGAATTTACCAACATTATATACAGAACCTTTAATGCTACTACTTATAATGTTTGTGAAATTGTCTTTTATAATTGAGTATTTGGATTTTTCATCATTATATACAATACCCTTTGTAATAGAGTCTCCATAGGCTACTATGGTATAGTTATCTTTAATATTCATATTACACCTCCTAATATTGTGGAAACCGTATTTATTTTGCTCGAAATATCTATTTTTATAACATCCATAAATTATTTATAATTACATACTACCATGCGAATATAAATAATTCAACATGTAGTTATTAAAACTATGTTATATTTTTGTGCAATTAATGCTATTTAAGAATAAGGAGTATTTATGCTAAATTATCTTTTAAGTTATTTGTAAAACAAGAAACTTTTCAGATTCGTTAATCGTATATAATTCAATAAATATAAAGGAGTATAAAATAATGAAAAAGTATTAGACGATTTAGGTCATAAATATATTTCATACCATTTAAATTTAGACGAAAACATTAACAATGTTGCCGTTGCTATAGATAACATTATGCACTCATCAGTAAGTTTTAAAGTTTCTGATGAATGTCAATGGTTGGCTATTGCTCATTCATCATCAGTATCATTTAGTTTTGGCAAAGGACTAATTCCAATTGATTAAAATATTAAAAGGAGAAATAAAAATGAAGAGTTTAGTTATACATGGTAGCCCAAGAAGAGGAAATACATTTGCTGAAAATTTGGTAATTATTAAGCGACGCAGTAGCCTGTCCTGGCTAGGATAATAGGTAACATATTTTTTATTGTTAAACAAATCTAATAGTGTAGAAGTGTAGAAATTTTATTGAATTACAGGTAAAATATTTAATTATGGAGATGACTTAAAGGAGTGGAAATAATTAAGATGAAAAATCCTATAGCAACAATGAAAATGCAAAGTGGTAATAAAATCATTATGGAGCTTATGCCAAATGAGGCGCCAAATGCGGTAAACTGCTTCATTTACTTAGCTCAAAAGGGCCTGTTTAATAATAGAGAGATAAAAAGGATTGCACCAGATTTTGTGCTTCAGCCAACCTATGATTCTTTTGGAAGAGATCCTCAGACAAATGTGGCTTTAAATGGTGAGTTTAGAGAAAATGGAATAGAAAACAATTTAAAAATAGAAAAGGGAACAGTAGCCTTAGGTGGAGATGGGGTAAAGATGTCTGCAGGCAGCTGCTTCTTTATTACATTAAGTGATGAAGCAGGAAAGAGGCTAGATGGTAAATTTACTGGCTTTGGAAGAGTGATTCATGGTTATGAAGAAGTTGAGCGTATAGTTTCTGTAGAAACAAAGCCCATTGATGTTGGCATAGAAGGGATAATTGTCAATGAGCCCATAGTTCCTGAAATAATTGAAACTATCCACGTTGAAACCTTTGGAGTGAAATATGATGAGCCAATAATAATTGGAATAGCTGACTAAGCATTAACGGTGATAAGCTAGTAAAACAGATTAAGTTTTACTAGCTACTTTGATTTAATTGCCAACTAATAGTGATAAGTTTTAAAGAGTAATCTAGTTTATTATTTAGTTGTGTTGGATATATTATATTTACAGCACAGGGATTGTGAGAACTAATCTCCTCTTTATACAGCTTTTAACTTCCAATCTTCACAATTCCACACATCTGTTACAATATCCTTATAAAATTCTGGTTCATGGCATACTAGGATTATGCTACCATCATATTCTTTTAAAGCTCTCTTAAGTTCATTTTTTGCATCCACATCTAAATGATTTGTCGGTTCATCTAAAACTAATATATTAGTAGGTTTATTAATAAGTTTACACAATCTAACTTTTGATTGTTCTCCTCCGCTTAATATATTAATAGGACTTTCTATATGTTGTCTTGTTAAGCCACATTTAGCTAACTGACTTCTAACTTCACTTTTAGTTGAATGAGGAAATACATTCCAAACGTCATCTAAAACAGTATTAGTATTATCTTCAGTAATTTCTTGCTCAAAGTATCCAATTTCTTGATAATCACCTAAATCTATTTCTCCATCTATAGGTTTAAGTAGCCCAAGTAAGCTTTTTAGTAGTGTTGATTTTCCCAGTCCATTAGCACCAACTATTGCGATTTTTTGTTCTCTTTGCATTTTTAAATTTAGAGATTTACTTAGGGGCTCATCGTATCCTATAACTAAATCTTTAGCCTTAAAAATTGTAGTTTCTGACATTCTTGCTTTTTTAAAGTCAAAGTGTGGTTTAATGGCTTCGCTTTTAATTTCTATTCTTTCAATTTTATTTAGCTTTTTTTCTCTTGATTTAGCTTGTTTTGAAGTAGAAGCTCTGGCTTTGTTTTTTCTTACAAAATCCTCAAGTTTTGCAATCTCATTTTGTTGCTCTTTGTACTCAATGCTTAGCTGTTCCTTTTTTATAGCATAAAGTTTAAGAAAATGATCATAATTTCCCACATACCTTGATAAAGTTTTATGTTCAAGATGATATACAACGTTTATTACACTATTTGAAAAATCTGTATCATGAGAGATTAATATAAATGAATTTTCATAGTTTATTAAATATGCTTTTAGCCACTCTATATGTTCTTCATCAAGATGGTTAGTAGGTTCATCTAATAACAAAATGTCTGGGGATTCTAAAAGAAGTTTAGCAAGTAGTACCTTAGTTCTTTGACCTCCACTTAAATTTGATGCATCAATATCTAAAAATTCTCTAATTCCAAGACCTAATGCAGTTGATTGTATTTTTGAATCAATACTATAAAAATTATTTCTATCTAAGATATCTTGCATGTCAGATATTTTATTGAGAGTTTTGCTTACCTCTTTTTCGTTCATAGTGCCGAGCTCGGTATATAAATTATTAATTTGATTTTCTATATCAAATAAATTTGAAAATGCTTCTTTTAAAATATCTTCTACGGTATTTCCTTTTTTAAGATCAACGTGTTGATCCATATAACCCACACTAACTTTATTACTCCACTCAATTTTACCGTCATCTGGCATTAGTTGATTTGTAATAATTTTCATGAAAGTTGATTTACCTTCACCGTTTTTACCAACAAGTGCAATATGTTCTCCTTTTAATAATCTGAAAGATACATTGTTAAATAATATTCTTTCGCCAAATGAATGGCTCATGTTTTCTACTGTTAATATACTCATTATTTGCCTTCTTCCGTTGCTGTGTTTACTAATTAATTTATTACATAAATTAAGAGTAAATAATATCAGTTTCATCTAATGTTGCGAAACGCATACTTACAATAATACATTAAAATCAATCATAATACAAACTCTAGTATTTAAAAGTGTTAACTTTAGTGAATTAAAGTTAGGTTAAACTTATTTACTGGGAATGATGAATTTGAAATGTAAAATTACTATTTTCATAAGAAAGAAATTCATAGAATTTAATCCCCATAAGTTATAAGTTATATGGCTGCCATTATCATTATTGGCAACTGATGAATATAATATATACTGTATTACGTTACAATTTTTGAGAACGAAAATTAGGAGGGAAAAATGAAATTTTGTGCAAAGTGTGGTAATGATATCTCAGAAAATGGGAAGTTTTGCAAGAAATGTGGAAACCCAATTAATTATAGCGATATTATAACAGACAAGACTAAAAACACAAATGCTTCAGGCCCGAAATATGAAGAAGAAAGTACACTTTCAAGAATAGATAATGAAGACAAAAAGGAATTTTCATCTAAAATTACGGGGAGTTTCACCCAAAATAAGGAGAAATCATCAAATATTATACTAAAGATAGTGATTGGGGTAATTTTAGCTGTTTTATTATCTTTAAGCTTTATTTTTTTCAATAGAATAAAGGCACAGTATTATATGTTTAAATGCAATTATGCATTAACAGAAGTTGATAAAATTGAGTATGCAACTGAAGCTGTTAAAGCTTTTGATACAGATAAGACTAAAAATTTATTTGAGCAAACTATTCTTAATTCATCTGAAAATAATGTAGAGATAGCCGAAACAAACCTTGAGGAAGTTTCGAGTTTCTTTTCTAAGGCAAATTATGAAAGTATTGCATCTTATGTAAAAGGGAAAAAATTAAATGCCCTCTGTAGTGAAGGAAGATATAGTGATGCAGTACTTGAGTTTGATGATATATATAAATTAGGAGGAGACTTTAAATCTAATAAAAACTATAATGATATAATGCTGCATACAATTTCTAAGCTAACAGGTACAGATTTAAGCTTTAATAAGGATGATATTATGAAAAATGGTAAATTGTCTTACGTTAATCTTGATGATGATTATTTTGATGAAATAATAGAATTGAACGTTCACGATTCATATTACTATTTTGATGGTGAAATTATAATAAATTTATATGAGTTCACAGATGGAAAGTATAATTTAGCAGATACCACAACTTTCTATCGTGCTTATAATGGAAAGATAGTAGGAATATGTGATTATGCTACTAATAAAAAAGGAGTATTTATCAATTATCAAAATAATGACCAAATGTATCTTGATTCTATAGCTGTTTTGGGTGTCAACAACAATAAATTAGATATAAAAGGAATAGTATCAGGTGGAAATTATGCTAGTGTAGATGATGATAATAAAGACGGAATATATGAAATCTTTACAAGTAATACAAATTATTCAGCGAATGGATACCAGGATATTTATAAATGGTTTCAGGTTTATGACGACGGGAGTACTCCAACAGAAGTGAAGACAGATTTTTCAAATATCATTTATGTTAATAATTATGAAAGTGAATATATTTTTCAATATAGTGATAGAGCTTATCTTACGGAATATGAACTTCTTAACTTAAGTAAAGAAAAACTATCTTTTGCAAGAAATGAAATATTTGCTCGTCATGGTTATATATTTCAAGAAAAAAAATTTAAAGATTACTTTGAAAGTAAAAGTTGGTATTTATCAGATCAAAGTTATGATGGAAGTGATTCTGTTTTAAATATTTATGAGATTGCGAACTATAAACTAATTAAGGAAATGGAGAAAAGGTAGATAAAAAACTTTATGGCAAAAATCAAACAGATTATAATAAAATTGGTAGTCACTTAACAGATTGATCTTTAAAACTAAAAGATTAATCTGTTTTTATTTATAAAAAACACATTAAATTATGGATTTTTGACAATAATAAAGTAAAATAGGGTATAATTAGAAATAAATTAAAGTTTTAAAAGAATATAATAAAATATGTCGTCACTTACTCATACCTAAGACCACAAGAGTTTGTGATGATTGCTTAAATTATGATTCTAATATATTTTAAAAGGAGGCGTATCATGTTAAAAATTGATAGTTCAAGTAAAATATATCCGCTTTATACAATGATAATGGGAATGATTGCATACTCAATAAGTGGCGTAGCAGCGGGTATTCTAATGTATACCGAAAGATATATTCTTGTTTTGGTCATTGGAGGTGCATTAGCAGGTCTCATAATGGGAATTCTATTACAAATGAATAAAAAATTGAATCAAATAGTTATTTCAAGTGCTATTGGAATAGTAGCTAGTTCAGTTGTGTCTTTTGCCTTAGGGTATATTATTCCTTCTAGTTTTCCTTTTTTAGGAGATTTCATGACTACCATAGTAAGTAGTATACTAATGCTTGTTATTTG
>DAMAVY010000117.1:0-8349 GCA_032077725.1 Clostridium sp.
ATTTACCATTAACAAAAGATGTTATAAATGAAGACTTGAATATTGCAGAGGCTTAAGTAAATTACAAATAACACATGAACACTACAAGGACCCAAATAAATAATAAACATATTTTACTTTGCTAAGTAGTATAAATTGGAACTTTTACAATTGCACTTTTTAAAGCTATGGTAAAATTAAAATGCTATCCTCTCCAAGTTATACGGAGGGGATTATTTGTTACAAGGTGGAAAGAACATGGTAGATGTTACAAGGTGGAAAGAACATGGTAGAAGTAATTTTGAAAATACTAGATAAAAGTGAATTTTAATGTTGCTCATACAGATAATGCATGATAAAATATTAACACGCATTACTACGAAAAAGAGTGATATTAAGGGTTATCTATTCATATAATACATTAAAATAATGGAGGTAAAATTATGAGTGAATTTAAAATTCTTGAAATAAAGCAAAGTGTTTTTGAAGATAACAATAGACAAGCGGAATCTCTTAGAGAAGAATTGAAAAAGGAAAGAACTTTTTTACTTAATCTAATGTCATCACCAGGTTCTGGAAAAACAACGACTCTTATGAAAACGATTAATACTTTGAAGGATGAGATGAAAATCGGTGTTATGGAAGCGGATATTGATTCTGATGTTGATGCTCATACTATTTCTGAAACAGGTGTTAAAGTAATACAATTACATACAGGTGGTATGTGTCATCTCGATGCAGATATGACAAAACAAGGCTTAAAAGGTTTGGATACAGAAGGTATCGATTTTGCAATACTAGAAAACGTAGGAAATCTTGTATGTCCAGCAGAATTTGATACTGGAGCTTCAAAGAATGCAATGATTCTGAGTGTTCCTGAGGGTGACGACAAACCGCTAAAATATCCACTGATGTTCTCAATTGTTGATGTTTTATTAATCAATAAGATTGATGTGATGGAATATTTTGATTTCGATTTAGAAGCATGCAAGGAGCGTGTTAAAAAGTTAAATCCCAATGTTAAAATTATACCAATATCTGCTAGAACCGGTGAAGGTATTGAGAAATTTGCGGATTGGATTCGCATAGAAGTAAAAAAGTGGAATGAAAATTAGTATTATATATTAAAACAATAAATGAAAAATTGCATCATATGATCAAAACACGGAATAAAAATTAGTATCATATATTTATAAATGGGGGGATAAGCATGGCTGTTAAAGAAAAAGTATTAGACCTTGCAAATCATATTAGTGGGAAAAAACGCGGATCGAAAAATGAAGTTAAACCAACGGATCCAGAATATAGGATTTTGGAGCCCGTTGTCACAGATGAAATGGCAGAAGTTGCACTTTGCATGCATATGCGTAAAAAAGTGACTGCTGCAGAGCTTGCTCCGCTTTGTGGTAAATCTGTAGAGAGAACAGAAAAACTATTATTGGATTTAGCCTATGATGGTGTTTGTTTTGTAAATAAAATTGATGGAGTGGATACATTCTGGTATGACACTTGGGTTCCCGGTATTATGGAAATGATGGTTAATAACAAGGAAAATGTTAAAAAGTATCCGCAAATTGCTGAGTCCTTTGAAAGATATGGAATAACAAGAGGTGCACAGACTATAGGTGCTTTTCCTGTAGGGGTAGGGTTAATGCGTGTTATTCCTATCGAAGAAGCTATT
The DNA here is from genome assembly GCA_032077725.1 of Clostridium sp. Classification (GTDB taxonomy): domain Bacteria; phylum Bacillota; class Clostridia; order Clostridiales; family Clostridiaceae; genus Clostridium_J. The sequence continues at coordinate 1,661 of DAMAVY010000117.1, forward strand.
GATGGGGAAACTAGAAAAGCCTCTTATGAGGAAGTATCTAAATACCTTAATGATAATGATCTTTTTTCTGTTTCTGATTGTTCTTGTCGTACAGCAAGAGAAGTTATGGGTGAAGGTTGTGGACATTTGAAAGAAGATATGTGTATTCAAATGGGTCATGCTGCTGAGTACTATATTCGTACAGGCAGAGGTCGAGAGATTACACGAGTAGAAGCTTTTGAAATTATTAAAAAAGCCGAAGAAAACGGGTTGATGCATCAGATACCAAATCTAGATGGTTCAGGAAAAACTCATGCAATATGTAATTGCTGCGGATGTTCATGTTTATCTTTAAGATCTGCAGAGATGTTCAAAAACGTGGATATGGTACGTTCAAACTATGTTTCACATGTAGACAAAGATAAATGTGTTGCTTGCGGAGAATGTGTTAAAACTTGTCCAGTTAATGCACTAAAATTGGGTCAAAAACTTTGTACAAAAATCCCAATTCCAGTGGAAAAAAATGAAAATCCGCGAGATACAGAATGGGGCCCAGAAAAATGGAATACAGATTACCGTATAAACAGAAAAGATGTAGTTGACAGTGGTACAAGTCCTTGTAAAACAGAATGTCCTGCACATATTGCTATCCAAGGTTATCTTAAGTTGGCGGCTCAGGGAAAATATACAGAAGCCCTTGAACTTATCAAACACGAAAACCCATTCCCAGCAGTATGTGGACGTATCTGCCCAAGAAAATGTGAATCTGCTTGTACAAGAGGTGATATTGATGCTCCAATTGCTATTGATGAAATCAAAAAGTTCATTGCAGAGCAGGATTTGAACATGGATAATCGCTATGTACCTAAAAAGCGCCATGAATATGGAAAGAAAATTGCTATTATTGGTGCTGGACCTTCGGGTCTTTCTTGCGCTTTCTACTTAGCAATTGATGGATATAAGGTAACAGTATTTGAAAAACAAAATGTACTTGGCGGTATGCTTACACTAGGTATTCCTGCCTTCAGATTGGAAAAAGATGTAGTAAATGCAGAAATTGAAATTCTGAAAGAATTAGGTGTTGAGTTTAAAACAGGTGTTGAAGTTGGAAAAAATGTTACAATGAATGATTTAAGAAGTCAGGGATATGAAGCCTTCTATCTTGCTATCGGTGCACAGTCAGGTAGAGATCTTGGTATTGAGGGCGAAGATGCCAAAGGAGTTATCACAGGTGTTGATTTCTTACGTAATGTAAACCTAGGAGATTACTCTAAACTTGAAGGAAAAACAGTTGTAATAGGTGGAGGTAATGTTGCAATCGATGTTGCAAGAACTGCTGTAAGAACTGGGGCTACTAAAACTTTCATGTTCTGTCTTGAAAGCCGTGAAACAATGCCAGCCCTTGAAGAAGAAGTTGAAGAAGCAATGTCAGAAGATATTGAGATCAACAATTCTTGGGGTCCCAAACGAATCATTACAGAAAACGGACATGTTATAGGCGTAGAATTCAAGAAATGTGTTTCAACAATCGATGAAAATGGTAGATTCAATCCGAAGTATGATGAAAATAACACAATCAAAATTAACGCTGACAACGTACTACTTTCAATAGGACAGTCAATAAACTACGGCAACCTTCTAGATGGTAGTAAGATAGAATTGAATCGTAACAACACAATTAAAGCAGACCCTGTTACTTACCAGACTGGAGAGTCAGATGTATTCGCTGGTGGTGATGTGTATACAGGACCAAGATTTGCTATTGATGCTATTGCTGCAGGTAAACAAGGAGCAATTTCCATTCATCGCTTTGTTCAACCTGGACAAAATTTATTATTCGGTCGTGACAGAAGAGAATATCATGCACTGGATAAACAAAATCTTGATCTTGGAGGCTATGACAGTATTCCAAGACAAAAGGCGGGACATATTGATGGACCAAAATCTAAGGAGACTTTCAATGACTTACGTGCTACCTTCACAGAAGACCAAGTTAAGAAAGAGACAGAACGTTGCCTTAGTTGCGGTGCTACAGTTGTAGATGAATTCTCATGTGTAGGTTGCGGTGCTTGTACAATGAAATGTAAGTTTGATGCAATTTCACTTGTTAGAAAATATGATGGTGAAGGTGTACCACTTGAAGGGCTAAAACCAGTAGTAATTAAGCAAGTCCTTAAACGTAAAGGAAAAATTGCAGTTAAAAAGGCTATAAATATCTTCAAAACGAAATAATTTTTTTAACTTTACACACAGTAAAGGGTAGGTGAGTTTAAATGCACGAAATAGGAGTTTTGATTGAAGTAATTAAGAGTGTAGAGAAGATTGCAAAAGAAAATGAGGTAGAAAAAATTGAGTCATTGGTTTTGCAAATTGGAGAACTCTCCTCTATGATTCCAAAATACATGAAAACACTTTATCCTATGGCAACTGAAGGTACAATACTTGAAGGTTCAAATCTAGAAATTGAGATAATACCTGCCAATGGTCTATGCAAGGACTGCAAAAAGGTTTACAATCTCATGGATAGTAATGGAAAATGTCCAAGGTGTGGAAATAAAAATTTTGAGTTACTAAGCGGAAAAGAGTTCTTTATAAAAGAAATTTCTTGCTGCTAGATTAACAGAGTGCGGTGGGAGTGTTAGGGCGGTAGTCATCAGATTAACCTAGAAAATGAAATTAAGGCCTCTTTTAGAGTTTTAAACTACTAAAAGAGGACTTTTTTATAGCTAAATTGGAATAATCCTTATTTAAAAACTGAATAATATATGTTATATAAACAAATATGGTTTTATAGAAAATAATGATATAATTAATACATTAATTGTTTAGTACTGTACAGAGAAAAAATTATTTTACATCAATGTATTTAATTAATACATGAATGATTTACAATTAAGAAAAGCAATATAAAAATAACTTAATATTACGTTTTCTAAAATATGTATGCTTGTGTAAGATTACAATAAAATAGAGTTATTTTTGGAATGATATATTTATAAATGTAACATCAAAGAAATATTCAAAAGGAGAAAGCATTATGGACAAGTATTTGAAAATCCAGGAAAAGATAAGCTGCAGCGAAATTGCGTATCTCAGCTGTTTTTCTGAACGTTATGAGAATGAGCAGATTATAAGATATCGTGACAGTGAGTTAAAGGATATGCATTTTCACAACTTCACATATATTAAAAAACCTGTATCGAGAGAGGTTTTTCAGCAAATAATTAAGGAAGAAATACAACTTAATTATCAAGAAAATAAAGATTTTTGTCGGTTTGCTTTGGATGAAATGCCTGATGAAAAATACTTAAAAGGTTCTTTTTGGGAACAAGGAATCGAGCACTATGGAAATTATGTATATGTACCAATGAAATCTCCAAAGTGGAATACCTTAAATGGATATCAGATACGAAAAATTACAGACTCTTCTATGGTTGAAGATTTGGTATCAATGGACCTCATTCATGAAGGAGAGATTTTAGGAAAAGATTTTTGCAACCGTAGAGCTAGACGTTTAGGACAGGTATACTTATCTGAAATGCCAGTGGATTCGTATATTTGTTATTATGATAAATTGCCTGTGGGAAACTGCGATTTATTTTTAAATAATGGAATAGCTAAAATAGAAAATTTTACAGTGTTGCCAGAGTATCAGCGAAAGGGCATAGGAACCACAATCCTTAAATTTATCATAGATACAGCCCTTTCAATGGGTGCTGAAATGATATATTTAACTGCCGACGAATATGATACTCCAAAAGAAATGTATAAAAAATTTGGCTTTGCAAAAGTAAAGGATTTATTCATACTAATTTGTAAATTGTAAAACATTTGTGGTGAAAACAGCTAATACAGTATTCTTAGTTTTCATATTATTGAAAATCATTTTTTAAAATTCACACATATAACTTATATATAAAGTTACAAAATATTTAATGGGGGAAAATAAAAATGAATATTGAAGTGCCAAATACAAATAAATGCTGTTGTGGAAACACAACAGAAACACTACATAAAATTAAAAAAAATAATCTTTGTCCAGTTTGTAATAAGCAAGGTGAGCTTGTAAAAAACTTTACAGTGAAGCATATGATAATTGACGAGCTAACAGAACAAGTTGGTAACAATGATTATTTTTTATGCATGAGTGAGGAATGTGATACTACTTACTTTAATAAAGAAACAGATGTTAAATTTAGTAGACAGCAAGTTAAAGTACCTATGTGGTTTAAGAAAAATGCAAATCCTAAATATGTCTGTTATTGCAGTAAAGTAACTGAAGAACAAGTAATAAATGCAGTAATAAAGGATGGCGCTACTAATATGAAAGATGTTTTAAGGATTACTGGAGCAATGAGAAATTCACAGTGTCAGAAGAATAACCCTTTAGGCAAGTGCTGTCATCAAGTAATTCAGGAGGCCATAGACAAAGGACTATTAATGAAATAATTAGAATTTTATAATGTTACAATATTCTAATAAGTGTAGTGATATAAAACCTAACAATTTTTTGAAATATTGTATTATTCATTACTGAACAATTTGATTCTATAAATTCCTTGATTTGTCATAAAATGTATGATATTATTTGTATATATATAAGTTTAAATTGTATGATTATGTATAATAATACAGGTGATTATTTATTGCTGATAAGGAGGGTTTATGGAGTATATTAATGGCAGTTTAAAAGTCTTAATGGGTGTAATTTTATTTATAGTATTTACTAAAATTTTCATGGAATTAGCAAACTATATAGGCAAAAAATTAGGATTTGATAATTTATTCATTGGTATATGGCAAAAAATAAGAAAATTATGGAAAAAGTTAGAGGAAGAATAAATTAGTGCATTGGTTCAGATAGCTACTATAACTCAAAATGATGATAATTTCATTTTGAGTTATAGTAGCTATTGCTTATTAATGTTTATTTGGAATAATTTATTTTAAAACTATTATAGCGAAATGTACAATAAATTTTATAATAGTCATTTTATTGCATTATTATTATGATTAATGTAAAATACAACAAAAGGGAGGGGAATATTCATGAAGAAAGCATGTTTTGTAATAGGACTTATAGGTGGAATACTTGGAATATTAAGTAACGCATATTTGCTTATTACTGTTTTAAATATGAAAGTAACTGGAATGCGTGGAAGCCTTGTGCTGGGAGTTTCTATACTAGGGTTATTATTAAGCATATTAGCTTTAGTTGGAGTCTGCATAGAAAGTAAAATAAAAACATTATCAGGTATGTTGATTTATCTAGGGGCAATAGCAAATATACCAAGTAGTCTATTTAGTATAACCGTAGATAATCCAATAACAGTTATACTATGCGCAATAGTTGCAATTTCATTATTAATAGTTGGAAAAATGAAATTGAGTATAGAAAGTAATTAAAAGTCACATTTAAACCATAATCTAATTGAATTACATAACAAAAATACCGTAGAATTCATTTATTGAATTCTACGGTATTTTAAGTAAAGGTTAGGCTATATATTTGTTATACTTTAGAAGATAAAAACTAAATAATTGATATTTGAGAATTTTACTATTATCTTACAACAGGGTTGTGAGTATAAATGTTTCTTAGTGTACCTTCACTATGGTCATTACCCGGGTCGGAAAATTTTATATTAAACCAATAGTAATTACCTTCAACTAAATCATCATATTGTTCATTTGTTAATGTGAGAGTAATATTTTTTTCGTTATTACAATAAGTGTAATTTAAGAATGATTTATCCTTCTCTTTTACTTTGTATGCATAAGGTGCGGTATATTTACCATACTTATTTATAGATTCTAAATTATCCTCATTGACAATTTTCACTCTCGAAGTATACATTCCCACTGTTTTAGAACTGCTACCCCATAGTACATATACCATTCCTATTAATACCAATAGGAAAACAACTACTATTAACAACAACTTAATTCGTTTTTTTGAAGATGAGTTCATTAATCTACTCCTTTTTAATTGATATATCTAATACAATTATATCTGATCAACATACAAATTATGCCATGTATTTTTCTAAATCACTCTTTTTTCAATACCGTGAAATATCTGTTAAAATGAACACTTTCACTACAATAATAATGCATTTTATATATAAAAATATTTAAGAGGTATATATGTATATTTATGGTAAACTTTATGGTTGCAGCATAAAAATCCATAAATAAGAGAAACTACTTATAGAATGCTCTTTGGAGGTGGAATGTTTGAAAAAAATTATGTTTGTAATATGCCTTTTAACAGTGATAACCTCTTTTACAGTTCCATGCTTTGCCTATGAAGTAACTATAGATCAACAACATAAAATTCAACCATCTAAGTTAATAGAAAACTCAAAAGAGAACACAAAAGAAATTATATATAGGGATATGGTTATTTCATTACCTGTTCCATACATGCAGGAAGAAATTAACAACTATTATAAAGAATATTTCACCGAATTACCTATAATTTTTCCATATAGTGTAGACATAGTAAATGTTAAGAGGGAAGGTGGAAATGGATTTTTAATTAAGTTAGAGGTTATTGCACACCCATTTGTTGGACCAATCAATACTGTTGGTGATGATAGAATGATAATTGAAACCGGAGCATTTGGATCAGTTGAGATTAAGAAATTTGAACACATTAAAAGTTATCCACTGCCTTGGAACTGGCAACACATAATAAAGAAACCATA
>DAMAVY010000118.1:0-8310 GCA_032077725.1 Clostridium sp.
TCTTGCACCATTATAGTTGGTTATATAAGTTGGGTCACCAGAAATGAGATATCCCACCAACTGGTTTACTGGATTATAGCCCTTCTCTATTAGAGCATCATATACATCAGTTAGTATAACTTTTGTCATATTTTTTTTGTCCTTCATTACGTCAAACTGAACTGTATGCTGTTTATCCATTATTTCACCTTCTAAACCTTGCTTTATTTTATATTATATCATCAATGAGAACAAAAAGTATACTATTTTACTAAAGTTTCAATTATTTTGCTCACATTTGAAATTGCTTCATTTAACTTTTCTGGTAGCTTTCCACCTGCTTGTGCCATTTCAGGTCTTCCACCGCCACCACCACCAGTGATGATTGCAACCTCTTTAATAATTTTTCCTGCATGTGCACCCTTAGCTACAGCTTCTTTGCTTGCCATTACTACAAATTGCACTTTTCCAGCCACGCTACTTCCAAGAACTATAACTCCATTAGAAACTTTATTCTTAAGTTTATCACAAAGGTTTCTAAGAGCGTCTCCTTCAATATCTTTTAATGCTGCAGCAACCACATTAACTCCATTAACATTAAAAGTTCCCTCAAGTAGTTCATCTTCTACACCACTTGTTAACTTCTCTTTTAACTCTTGAATTTCTTTTTCCTTTTCTTTTAAGGTGGCAAGTAATACATTTACCTTATTTAAAACATCTTTTTCGCTACACTTTAAAGTAGCTGATATTTCCTTCAATAGCTCTTCCTTATCATTTATATAACTCTCAGCCTTAATTCCAGTTACAGCTTCAATTCTTCTCACTCCTGCAGCAACTCCAGTTTCACTAAGAATTTTAATTAATCCTATTTCCCCAGAATTTTTAACATGAGTACCACCACAAAGTTCTTTGCTATATCCTCCAACAGATACAACTCTAACCTCATCTTTGTACTTGTCGTCAAATAGAGCTACAGCGCCTTTAGCCTTAGCCTCATCAATATCCATAACTTCAGTATTAACATCATAAACTTTTAAAATTTCCCTATTTAAATTTTCTTCAACTTCTTTAATCTGTTCTTCAGTCATAGCTGAAAAATGAGTAAAGTCAAATCTCATTCTTTCTCCATCTACATAAGAACCAGCTTGGTGCACATGATCCCCTAATATTTCTTTTAATGCTTCCTGTAACATATGAGTAGCAGTGTGATTTCTACAAATGTTATTTCTTGTATATTCATCTACTACTAATTCTACATTATCATTTACCTTAAGTTCTCCTATAACACCTTCTACAAAATGAAGAATATGTCCTCTAGTACTTTTCTTACAATCATAAACTTTTCCCTCAAAACTAGGAGTTTTAATTATTCCAATATCTCCAACTTGACCTCCCATTTCTGCATAAAATGGAGTTTCATCAGTTACAACTACAAATTTCTGTCCTTCACTTGCTACACTTACAAACTCATCTTCAGATACCATATACAATACTTTGCCATTTGAAATAGTATTATTATACCCTAGAAATTTTGTAGTTACATCCATTGGGATATTATTTAGTGCCCCTTCATCATTACCCATGTAATTGGATGTTCCTCTTGCAGCTCTTGCAGTTTTTCTTTGATTCTCCATTTCAAAGTGGAAGCCATTGAAGTCAATGTTCATTCCCTTTTCTTCAAGAATCTCTTCAGTAAGCTCCACTGGAAATCCAAAAGTATCATAAAGCTTAAATGCCTTTTCTCCACTTAATGTTTTTACCCCTTGTTCTACTAATTCTTCAACGTATTCCTTCAATATTTCCATACCTTGGTCTATAGTTTCTTCAAATCTTTTTTCCTCAAGATCTATAACTTTTTTAATATAATCCTTTTTATCTCCTAATTCAACATAGGCATCCTTTGAACTTTCAATAACTACATCACAAAGTTCATTTAAGAAAGTTCCCTTAATTCCAAGGATTCTACCATGTCTTGCAGCTCTTCTTAAAAGTCTTCTCAAAACATATCCTCTGCCTTCATTAGATGGTAAAATTCCATCTCCAATCATAAATGTAACGCTTCTAATATGATCAGTAATTATTCTTATAGAAACATCTAAATCTTTATTTTTACCATATTTTGAACCTGATATTGTGCAAACTTCATCTAAAATTTTCTTAATTGTATCTACTTCAAATATATTTTCTACATCTTGCATTATAGTTGTGATTCTCTCAAGTCCCATTCCTGTATCTATATTAGGATTTGCTAATCTTTCATAGCCACCTTTTCCATCACCATCAAATTGTGTGAAAACAAGATTCCAAAATTCTATTATTCTATCTTCATCCCCAGCTTTAATAAACTCTTCAGTGCTAACAATTTGTGGTAGCTCAGGTTTTCTATCATAATGTATTTCTGTACATGGACCACATGGACCAGCACCATGCTCCCAGAAGTTATCTTCTTTGCCTAATCTGAAAATTCTACTTGGATCTATATTAGTCTTATTAGACCATATTTCAAAAGCTTCATCATCTTCTAGATAAATAGTTACATATAATTTATCCTTGGATATTTTCAAAACTTCTGTAATGTATTCCCAAGCCCACACTATAATTTCTTCCTTAAAATAATCTCCAAAAGAAAAATTTCCTAACATCTCAAAGAAAGTACCATGTCTTGAAGTTTTTCCAACATTTTCAATATCACCAGTTCTAATACACTTTTGGCAAGTTGTAACCCTTTTGCTAGGTGGGGTTTGAATCCCCGTAAAATATGGTTTCAAGGGAGCCATACCAGCATTTATTAATAAAAGACTCTTATCATTTTTAGGTACTAATGAGAAACTATTTATTCTTAAGTGATCCTTTTCCTCAAAAAACTTTAAAAAACTTTCTCTAATTTCATTTAAACTCATATAATTCATATATATACCCCTTTCAATTCTTTCTTTTATTTTTAATTCTATTCAGATTATCCAAAATAAATTTCGTATACATGTTCAACTAAGCTTCACCTTTAAATTCAGCATACTCTGTAGCTAAATTTAGCTACATATTTCCAAAAAAGCAAATAAAAAACCCCCACCCCCAAAAATGAAGGGACGAAAGTTTATCCGCGTTACCACCCTAATTATACTAGTAAACCTAGTATCTCTTAATTAATTATAGCTCCAAGGCAGCTTCGATATATTAAGCTAAAAGTTTTCACCAACCACTTTTTCTCTAAAAGCTTCCTATATTTACTAATTCTTATCATAGCTTGATATTCTTTTATATAAATTATATGTAGCAATTCCGAAATTGTCAATATTTTCACCGATAAAATATAACATTTTATCGGTGAAAAATAATATTCTTCCGTTAGAATAAATAATATTCTAACTCACCTACCATAATTTTAATCATCACCCACACTGGTATTACAACAATCATACCCATAATTCCACCGATACTTCCTCCAATTATAAGTAATAATAAAATTGTTACAGGATGAGAATCTACAGTGTCACCTAGAATTTTAGGACAAATGATATCCCCTTCTAATTGTTGAATTAAAGATAACCAAACAATTATTATAACAGCTTTTTTTGTAGAAGTTAATAGTGCTATTAGCACTATTGGAATTGCACCAATAACAGGTCCAAAGTATGGTATTATATTAAATACTGCATTCACTAGAGATAAAATAAAAGCATACTTAATTCCACTAATTTTTAGAGCTATAAAAGTTAAAACTCCAATTACACCACATAACTCAAATTGAGTTATTATATATTTTTCCATAACTTTATCTATATGCTTTAAAGCTCTCCTGATTACATATTTGTTATTAAAAGGAATGTATTTCATTATTCCCTTTGAAATTAAATCTCCATCACTTAAGAAAAAATATACTAATATTGGTATAATGGATAATACAATTGTATTTTCTGCTATAGATATAAGTTCTGATACAAAAGAGGCTATTATTCCAGTAATTATAGCTTTTAATTTTTCATATATAATATTAAGTATTTCTTCAACAAATGGAATGTCAATACTATGCTTAATGTCACCAGTAATTTTTTTATAATATTTTTTTATATTTCCAATTGTCTCACTGAAGTTTGCGCTTTCATTATATATCCATGGAACTAGCACTGCGAAAATCGCTGCAATTAATAATAAAATCGATAAAATTATTATTAGAGCACTTAATTTTCTACTTATCCCTCTTTCAACAAGCCATTTATGCATTGGGCGTATACTATATGAAATAATAAACGAAATTATCACAACTCCAATTATTTCCTTGAAAATTGGAAATTTCCATAAGATGAACATTAATAACAAAACAAGTGCTAAAATCATTATTGTTCTATATATAATACCCCATTTAATATTAATCTTTTGCATAATATACATCTCTATAACTGTTTTTTCTACTTCCTATTGCTTTAATACACTCCAAAGTAACATTACTATTTTCTCCAGTATATAGTATATATTCTTCACCTATGATTAAATCTAGTTTTAACAGCACACTTCTATTTTTAAATATACTAAAAATATTGTAGTCCTTTACTACGATGCCTTTTATTTCAAAAGTTTCATCATCAAATATAATTTCACTAACTAGTCCTAAAATATTAGAAAATTTATCAACTACATGCATATTCATTATGGTGGAAAACTGCAAATATTTATCTTTAACAATATTATTCACCACTAACTGTGATTTATAATATATAATATTTTCTTTAACTACGTTAAAATCCTTACACAAGAGCCTATATGGATTAATATTAAATCCCACAATCTGACCTTTGTTAAAATCCACTAATAAATCTTTTACATATCCAATCTTTTTTCCATGAATATTCATCACATCCATGTAAATATAATCCCTACTTTTAGCCATAAAAATAAACTCCTTTCATAGGAAACGATATCTTTATCCTTGCCTATAAAAAGAAATTTATACTAAAGTGAGAGTCCTTGCTAGGGTCCCGAAAAAAAGTTTTTCTTAAATATAAATATTAGTTGACTATACTCTATATCTTTTCATACTTGTCAGTCCATTTTTCCAGTCCGCAAGTTTCTCTATAGTTGTTAATAGCCTTATGTATGGTTTCTTCTGCAAGGACAGAACAATGAATCTTAACAGATGGTAATCCATCTAAAGCTTCTATAACAGACTCATTAGTAAGACTCCATGCTTCTTCTAAAGTTTTTCCAATAACAAGCTCTGTTGCAATACTTGAAGATGCAATAGCAGATCCACAACCGAAAGTCATAAATTTAGCATCTTTCACCTTATTGTCTTCTATAACCATATAAATCTTCATTACATCTCCACACTTTACATCTCCACATTCACCAATGCCATTAGCATTTGGTAATGTACCTACGTTTCTTGGAGAATAAAAATGTTCTAAAACTTTATCACTATAATCCATATGTATCTCTCCCATCTATAAGTGTTTCTCTTTTTAATTGAGTTAAAAATAAAATAGTTATTGGTATATTTAAAGTCACCTAAATATACCAATAACTATTATTTCTAAATTATAGTGTTCTCTAGGTTAAACTATAATATAAGTTTTTGTCATTAAATCATGTATTACTATAAGACTATTTTAAAACCTTCTCAATGATTCCTCCACCAACGACTATATTACCCTGATAACATACCACAGACTGCCCCATGGTTATTGCTCGTTGTGGTGTTTCAAATTCAAGTTTAATATGATCATCATCAAGCTGAGAAAGCTTTGCAGGAGCTGGTTTTGCTGAATACCTAACTTTAGCTTCAACTTCTATAACTCCATCTACTCTATCCATAGCTATTAGATTTATTTGTTTTGCAATTAAAGTAGTATTAAATATCTCTTCTTCATCACCTAAAACAATCTCATCCTTCTCAGGAATTATGTTAGTTACAAATCTTGGTTTTCCAAGAGCAATCCCAAGACCTTTTCTCTGTCCTATAGTATAGTATACTATTCCTTTATGTCTTCCTAATACCTTACCATCACTATCCACAAAATTTCCAGGTTTCACTTGTCTTCCACTATACTTTGTAAGATAGTTGCCATGATCATTATCTGGTATGAAACATATTTCTTGAGAATCTTTCTTTCTAAAAACTTCAAGTCCAATCTTTTCAGCCATAGCTCTAATTTCAGTCTTAGAATATTCTCCACATGGCATTAAAGTATGAGCTAACTGATCTTGATCTAAGCTATAGAGTGCATAAGTTTGATCTTTTTTATCATCTTCTGCTCTTTTTAATCTATATCTACCATCTTCAAAATCAATATTAGCATAGTGACCTGTAGCAATATAATCAGCTCCAAGTCCTTGAGCCTTTCTTAGAAGTTCTTCAAATTTTATTTTTCTATTGCATTCTATACATGGATTTGGAGTTCTTCCGCTAAAATATTCCTCGACAAAATTATCTATTACGTATTTTTTAAATGGCTCTTTAAAATTCATAACATAGAATGGTATGTCAAGCACATCTGCTACTCTTCTAGCATCATTTACTGCTGAAAGCGAGCAACACCCACCTTCATTTTCTACATAATCTGGATTGTCAGGAGATAATTTCATCATTATTCCAATAACATCATAGCCTTGCTCTTTTAATAAATAAGCAGCTACAGAACTGTCAACTCCACCACTCATTCCAATTACAACTTTTTTCTTCATTTGAGTATCACACCTATTCTCCATGAACTTGGTCGTGTATGTCATCATGTTCTTCATAATTCCAAGCATCTAATCCTTGTTTCTCTCTATAATCATTTATAGCTTTATGAATAGCTTCTTCTGCAAGTACAGAACAATGCATTTTAATTGGTGGAAGTCCGTCTAAAGCTTCTGCAACAGCCACATTTGTAAGTGTCCAAGCTTCATCTAAAGACTTACCTTTTATTAATTCTGTAGCCATGCTTGATGATGCTATAGCAGATCCACATCCAAAGGTCTTGAATTTACAATCTATAATTTTATCATCTTCTACCTTTAAATAAACTCTCATTATATCTCCGCATTTTGCGTTTCCAACTTCACCAATACCATTGGCATCTTTAATTTCTCCAACATTTCTTGGATTTGTAAAATGATCCATTACTTTTGCACTATATTCCATAATTATTTACCCTCCTTATTGAAAAAGCTTTCACCTTTTCCATTTATAAAACTATCATATAATGGTGACATATCTCTAAGTCTTTGTACTATTGTCGGTACAGTTTCAATTACATAGTCTACTTCTTCTTCAGTTGTGCCAGCGCCAATTGAAAGTCTTAATGATCCATGAGCAACTTCATGTGGAAGACCTATTGCTAGTAGTACATGAGATGGATCTAAAGATCCAGATGTACATGCACTTCCACTAGAAGCACATATTCCTTTTGCATCTAGAAGTAAAAGCACTGATTCTCCTTCTATAAATTCAAAGCATATATTAGAATTTCCAGGGAGTCTTTTATCTCCAACTGGTCCATTTAATTTAGAATATGGTATTTGAAGTAATCCCTTTATAAGTTTATCTCTTAGATATGTTAATCTCTCTTTTTCTTCTGATAATCTTTCTACAGCTATCTCTATAGCTTTTCCAAGGCCTACAATTCCAGCCACATTTTCTGTTCCAGCTCTTCTATTTCTTTCTTGACCACCACCATGAATTAAGTTAGTGATTTTTATTCCTTTTCTTAGATATAAAACTCCTACTCCCTTAGGTCCATATATTTTGTGACCAGATAGTGACAGTGCATCAATATTCATATCCTTAACGTCTACTTCTATATGTCCTATAGCTTGAACTGCATCTGTATGGAAGAAAATTTTCTTTTCTCTACATATCTCACCAATTTCTTTAATTGGCTGAATAGTTCCAATTTCATTATTTGCAGTCATTATAGAAACTAATACAGTTGTAGGTTTTATAGCATTTTTTAAATCTTCAAGACTTATGAAACCTTCTGCATCTACATCTAAGTAAGTCACTTCAAATCCTTGTTTTTCTAAAAAATCGCCGGTATGAAGTACTGCATGATGTTCTATCTTAGTAGTAATAATGTGATTTCCTTTATTTTTATTAGCAAGAGCTATTCCTTTTATTGCCCAGTTATCAGATTCTGATCCACCACCAGTAAAGTATATTTCTGACTCATCTGCATTAAGTGCTTTTGCTACTCTACTTCTAGCTTTATCTATAGCTTTTTTAGTTTCCCTTGAAATAGAATAAATAGATGGCGGATTTCCATAAAGTTCTGTGAAATAAGGTAACATCTCTTCAACTAATTCTGGTTTTGTATATGTTGTTGCTGCATAATCCATATAAACTGTTTTATTCAT
>DAMAVY010000119.1:0-8299 GCA_032077725.1 Clostridium sp.
TGGTCCCATCTGTGAAGATGATATATTATAAATCTCATCGATATCACTTTCATAAACTTTTCTATACTTCCTTACGTAATCTATAGCTTTATTTTTAGCGATCTGCAAAATCCAATTCAAAAAACTATATTTATTATTATACATGTCAAGTTTGTTATATACTGTTATAAAAACTTCTTGTGTTATATCTTCGCTTGCTTCTTTTTGCTTAAGCATTCCGTAAACAAATCGTAGTATATTCATTTGATATTTCTCAACTATTAACTCAAAACTATAGACATCACCTTTTAGAACATTATTTACAAGAATAACATCTTCCATTGGATCTTGCCTTTTTGATTCATTCATTGCTTTCCCTCTCTTTATATAAATAATACGTTATTTATTTTCTAAAGTTTCTTCCAAGAACAAATTAATTTAATTTTTTAAACTTTATATATAGAATTATACTATAATATGTAGATTAATAGATATATTTTTGTAAAATATAAAGTCACTGCCATAAATTATGACAGTGACTTAATATTAAAATTTATCTAAACTCTATTTGCTTTACCCTAAAAGTTTAGCTTTACCTTATGAGTTTAACTTTGCCTTAACCATTTCACTTTAAAGCGGCCTTTTTACTACATCTATAACAGTTCCATCTCTGTATTCTACTACAGCAACTATATCCTCTGATAATTCTATTGCTTTAGGCGTACCTGTTATTTTTTCTGCTATTTCTTTTAATTCCTCTATGGTAACTACATTTAAATTTGCTGCTTTAAATTTTTCAATTAAATCAGCTCTCTTAGGATTAACAGCTATTCCTCTCTCTGTTACTATTACATCAATAGTTTCCCCCGGAGTAGTTATTGTAGTTAATTTATCCTTTATAATTGGTAGTCTCGCTTTAGTAAGTTTTGTTACTATTATTGTAACCTTAGCTCCTGCTGCAGTATCTGCATGTCCGCCAGAACCACCCATTATAGTTCCATCTGAAGCTGTAGTAACATTGGCATTAAAGTTTGTGTCAATTTCTGTAGCTCCTAATATTACTATATCTAGGTTATTTACAACAGCACCTTTGTTGTGAGGATTTCCGTACATTGATGCTGGCATAGTCATATGTCTAGGATTTTTAGCACAAGATTCTACAGCTTTTAAATCAAAGCACTGTACATCAAGTAAACTTTCGAATAATCCTTCTTCAAACATATCTACGATATATCCAGTAATTCCACCAGAGGCAAAGCTGCCTTTGATTTCATTATTCTTCATATATTTTCTAAGTTCTGAAGCCACAGCTAGAGATATACCACCTGCTCCAGTTTGGAATGACATACCTTGATCAACTAGACCAGATGCAATCATAGCCTCTAATGCATTCTTTGCAATCTTAAGTCCAATAGGATCCTTTGTAATTTGAGTTGTCCCTGAAACTATGCCATTTGGGTCTCCTATAGATTCTATCTTAACAACATAATCTACATAAACTTGGCTTATTTCAATTGGTGAATTTGGGTAAGATACTAAGTTATCTGTAATTGCAACAACTATGTCTGCATATTCAGCATCAGATACTGCATATCCAAGAGCTCCACAAGCAGATTTACCACTAACTCCATTTACATTTCCATAAGCATCACTAGAAGGAGCTGCTAAAAATGCAACGTCTATATGTAAATCACCACTTTCAATAGCTCTCGATCTACCTCCATGAGTATGCATTATAGCTGGATATTTCAATTTTCCTGAAGATATAGCTGCAGCCACTGGACCTGAAATATAGTTTGCATATATTTTAGATACTGTGCCATCTTCTATATATTTAACTAAAGGTCTGTGACTTGGAAATATAGAGCTAGCTGCTACGGCTATGTCCTTTATTCCTCTTTTAGCGATAGCTTCTACCACCATGTTTAAAATATAATCCCCATTTCTTAAATGGTGATGAAAGGATATACACATTCCATCTACAAGTTCTACTTTATCTAATACTTCTTCTATGGAATTTAATAGTTTTGTTTCTCCTGGAGCTATAGGTTTAACCTTTGTAGCTACAGTGTTAATAGGTTTTATGTTATTATAGGCACCCTCAAAAGGAACCACTTTACCATAACCATCTATAAAATCTGGAAGTTCTCTTCCTAATATATTTTTCATCATTATCACCTCAATCTCTTCATTAAATAAGGCCTAATTTTTTACTTAAATCTACAGTACTCTTTGCCCTACTTATAACTGGTGCATCCACCATTTTACCATCTAGAGAAAATACACCCTTACCTTCACTTTCAGCCTCTTCCATAGCTGCAAGTACTCTCTCTGCATATATTATTTCCTCTCTAGTAGGTGCATATACTTCATGGATAGTTTCAATTTGTCTTGGATTTATTGATGATTTTCCTGTCATACCAAGAGACTTAGCAAGCATTGTATCCTTCTTCAAGCCTTCATAATCATTGGTATCTGTGAAAGGCGTATCTATAGAACTAATTCTCATAGCCTTGCAAGCCACAGCAACCCTATTTCTTGCATATGCTATTTCGTTTCCTTCTTTAGTTCTCTTGACTCCCATATCTGAAGTTAAATCTTCTCCTCCTAAAAGAACTGCCACTACTCTATCTGAAGATTTTATAATGCTATACACATTTTCAACTCCATAAGCACTCTCTACTATAGGAACGAGCTTTATTGATTTATTATCAAAGCCTTCTTCTGCCTCAATTTTTTCAAGGATTCTACTAATTTCTATTAATTCATCTTCTGTTGCTTTAGGTACCATAAGTGCATCTGGCTTAACCCTTGCAATAGTATCTATGTCTTCCCTTGAAAATTGTGTAGAAAGTGGATTAATTCTAACAACCACTTCTACCCCACTATAATCAACATTCTTAATTGCTTCCCTTACAAGTATCCTTGCACTATCCTTTTCAGTAAGACTTACTGCGTCTTCAAGGTCAAGGATTATGGAATCTGATCCAAGTATTGCTGCATCTTGAAGCATTCCTGGATTATTTCCTGGCATAAAAAGCATACTTCTTCTTAGTTTCATATTTCCACCCCCTATTGTGCTCTTTTAACTGCAGTTTCAATTCTTGCTCTAATAGTATAATCTAAAGCGCCCTTATCTTGAGCTTTTACTATAGCATTTTTAACGGCTAGCTTTTCTAGAGTTTCTTTAATAGCTTTTTCTATTTCTTCTCCAAATTGTTTCATAACCATACTTTCAAGTTCTAGATTTATTCCCCCTGCTTCATTAGGCATGATTACAACATATATGTCATTTGATTCAAGAGTTCCAGCCTTTGAAATTTTATTGATTTCCATTTAAATCACCTCTGTATTATATCTAGTGCATATAACTATACACCAATTCATTTTACCTATCTTACGCATAAAATACATATAATTTTAAATTGACAATTGACAATTGAAAGTACTGCAACTATTTTTTACTGTTCAAATATGCTTCTCTTCCCATTTCATAAAGATTATTGCCCTCTGAATCTATAACTACAACTATAGGTAAATCTTCTACTTCAAGTCTTCTTATAGCCTCTGCACCTAAATCTTCATAAGTTACTATTTCTGCTTTCTTAACGCATTTTCCAATAAGTGCAGCAGCTCCGCCTATAGCTCCAAAGTATACAGCTTTATTCTTCTTCATGGACTCAATTACCTCACTGCTTCTAAGTCCTTTGCCAATCATGCCTCTTAAGCCATGGTCTAAAAGAGCTGGTGTATATGCATCCATTCTATAACTAGTAGTTGGTCCAGCTGATCCTATAGCATGACCTTCCTTTGCAGGTGTTGGTCCAACATAATAGATCACAGCATCCTTTACATCTATAGGAAGTTCTTCACCCTTTTCTAAAAGTTCTGCTAGTCTTTTATGTGCAGCATCTCTTCCTGTATATATAACACCACTTAATAGTACGCTATCTCCTGCTTTTAAACCTAAAACCTTTTCCTCTGTAAGAGGTGTAGTTATTCTCTTTTCCATATTCCTTCCCCCTTTTATAGTTCTATCTCTGCATGTCTTGTAGCATGACAGTTAATATTAACTGCTACTGGAAGCCCTGCAATATGAGTTGGATATGTTTCTATATTTACAGCAAGTGCTGTAGTTTTTCCACCAAATCCTTGTGGTCCAATACCTAATTCGTTTATCATCTTTAATAATTCCTCTTCAAGTTCTGCATAGAAAGGATTTGCATTTCTTACATCAATAGATCTTATTAGAGCTTTCTTAGCAATAGTTGCAGCCTTATCAAAAGTTCCTCCTATTCCAACACCCACAATTATTGGTGGACATGGATTTGGACCTGCTTCCTTAACTACTTTTAATATAAAGTCTTTAACTCCCTGAAGTCCATCTGATGGTTTAAGCATCTTGATTTGACTCATATTTTCAGAACCAAAGCCTTTAGGTGCTACTGTAATTTTAAGTTTATCTCCAGGAACTATATTATAATAAATCATTGCTGGAGTATTGTCCTTAGTATTTACTCTGTCTAGTGGGTCCTTAACTACGGATTTTCTTAAATATCCATCTTGATAGCCTTGTCTTACGCCCTCATTTATAGCATCTTCAAGAGAACCTTCAACCACTTGAACTTCTTGACCTATCTCTATGAAAACACAAGCTACACCTGTATCTTGACACATTGGCATCTGTTCATTCTTAGCAATATCAACGTTTGCTAATATTTTATTTAAAATACCCTTTGCTATGTCCCAATCCTCTTCCTCATGAGATTTAATAAGTCTATTCTTTACATCGTTACCTAAGTAATAATTTGCATCTATACATAGCTTTCTTATAGCTTCTGTTATTTTTGAAACCTTAATTTCTCTCATATATGTCCCTCCTGTTATTATAATGAAACTCCTTCTCACATGCGTTCAAATGAGTAAGTTCGAAGAACCAAATTAAAATTTGGATTCTCACTTATATGCAAAAAAGCAGTTTAGTAAAACTGCCTTTTCGCTAAATGTTTAATATATTATTTGTTTCTTCTATTAATTAAGGCAACAACCCTATTCATTTCATTGTTTACTATCATGTATCCTTCATCTACGCCCATACCTGGTTTAGCAAGACATTGGTCTGCTCCACAAGCCATAGCAACGTTTGTACAGATTTCTGCTGATCTATTTGTTTCGTTACATGTTCCACCACAATAAGCTCCAACATTCTTTCTCTTACAATATAAGATTGCCTCTATAGTATTATTTATTCCTCCAAGATCTGGAGTTTTTATTTGAAGCATATGTCCTGAATTGTTGTCAGCAAAGAATACTACGTCATCATAAGTATTGCACCATTCATCTGCAACTAATTCTACATTTACACCTCTATTGTCAAGTTCAGCTGTTAAGTCTCTTAATGCTTCCATTTGTCTTTCTCTGTGCTCTACATCCATAGGTCCTTCAATTCTTAATTTGAATGGTTTAGCAGCTTCTTCTAAAGTAGCTATGTAATCAGCCATTGCTTTAGTATCATAATTAAATGCTACTCCTATAGTTCCGTAAACATCTATATGGAATACTGGACTATAATCTTCTCTAGTTCTTAGTTGTAAAATTCTATTGCTTAACCATTTAATATAGTCATAAAGTTTTTCGCCTTTAAGTCCTAATTTTTCTTCTACATTGTTAATTAAAGCATGAGTTAATACATCTGCACCTTTTATAATCATTTTATCAGCATTAATGTATCTATCATCACCTGATTGAGTGAATATTGGTATTCTCTTTATGTCTACTCCAGTACTATATTCATCTTTTACAACTTCGGCCATAGTAACTTTTTTAGCTTTAGAAACTGCATCAAGTATTGCTTGAGTAATTCCATATCTTATAGCTGTATGTAATCTCTTACCATTTACAGTCATTCTGTCAAACTCTTCTGCAAGTGTTTTAAAACTGTTAAGTTCTCTACCTATTAGTTTTGGTGCTATTTCATTTTCTATAACTGGTATAAAGTCTTTTGCTAAGAATAGTGGATCACGTCCACCTGCTCCTGAATATTGTACAGCTGCACAATCTCCAAATGCTACTTGACCATCTTCAAGAATTATCATTACAGATATTGATTCACCCGCTTGTCTTACAGAAGAAAATCCTTCTGTAACTGGTTCACCTACATAAGTAAATCCATCATGGCCTGCTCCTGCTTTTATAGCTCTTTGGTCATCAAAATAAAATCCTGTTCTTCCTGCAGAACATACTACATCAATAATTTTCATTTAACTACACCTTGCTTTCTATAATTTACAGTTCTTATAAGTCTTTATATTATCTAATAGCTAGTATCTATGTTATGCCTTTTAGTACTTAATATATCATCTGTTTTACTTAGATTATTCAGGTCTTCCTACAAGTTTTCCTTTTCCAACAGCAAATATATCATCTATAGTCATTTGGAAACTAACTGGACGGTTTTCGAAGTTTCCTCTTTCCTCTAGTTTTCTCATGTTGAAAGCTTTAAGCTCTGCATTGAATGGAACATTACCGAATTTAAGATATCTTACTGCACCATTATTATCTCTTGCAGGCATCATTTTACCAGCATTGTACTTACTTGGAGCAAATGGAACATCTATAATTCCCATGTCAAAACCTTTTACAGCTCCAGTCGCTAAATCGCCCTTGCCAATTTCAAATAATTTATCTACCATACATCTTGTTTCAGCTTTAATTATTGCAATTTCAGTTCTAAGTTCGTCTGACAAGTGCATCTTTTGACCTTGTAATAAATTAAGAGTCATCTTTGTTGCTCTTATTCCTTGAGCATTAGCTTCTTTAGTTGGAATTCCTATAGCTTCATGAGGTGTTTTAACTATAACCTTTGTAGCTCCTGCTAGAGCTGCTGCTGCTGCTCCTGTAGATATAACTCCAAAAGCTTGAGCTTCATCAGCTGGGAATCCACCCATCCATTCGTGGAATACAGTTGTTAAATAAACATCTGAATATCCATAAGCTCTTAAGTAATCGCTACATTGCTCTTCAAGTGCTCTTATAGCTGCAACGTCTTGAACTAAGTTACCGCATTGGCCATATCCAACAGTAATGTTTTTAACACCTTGTTCTGCTGCAAGTAATGCTTCTATTATTGCAACTGCATTAGATGTACTTGGTGGCACTAAAGTTCCTGTTAATGGTCCAAAAGGCTCTCTATTAATAGATATCCCTTGTTCTTCATAGAATCCTACTAATCTATCACAGTATTGCCAATCAAGAATAGTTTTCTCTAATGTAACACTCTTTGCGTATGGAATATTATATGATATACCACCGCCCTCGTTTGATGTCCATCCTGATGCATGAGTAATTTCTGCAAGCAATCTTGCGTCTGGAGTACCATGTCTTGATTCTAATGGTAAGTTTATAGATTCAAATACTTTTCTACATCCCTTAACTCCATGATTGACTCCTGGGAATCCATTAAGAAGTGATCTTCCAGCTTTTAAGCTTTCCTGTATACCAATTTCACACTCGTCATATCTATTTTGTCTTGTATAACTGTCTATTGTAGTTGGAAGAAGATCTGCTCCACCTTCCTTATCTAGAAAGTTTAATAATTCTATATGGCTTTCAATTAAAGCTACACCAGCTCTAGGTTGAGCTAATGTTATTCCTGCTTCCTTTGCTGCAATTAGCTTCTTTGCAAAGTTTTTATGGTCAGGAACCTTCTTGTTATAATCTACAGCTTCCTGTAAATCAATACCTTTTCCTGTTGGCCATTGTTTTAACACTTCTTCCCTGGTCTTAAAAAACTCTTCCTCGCTCCACTTTTTGTTTTTAAGTTCCACTATAAATTACCTCCTAGTAATTACACTTCTACTAAATATTTTTTCATTATTCTTACTGCTTTATCAGGATAATCTTCTGCAAGCAATCCCATAGATGATAATATATATGTCTTGTCTATTAAGTTCTTTGGCATTCTAGGTCTTAAGGATGCTGCATTTTCTTTATTAAAAATCCCTGCTTTCAATATCTCTCCTGGATTTTTGCTATGAACTAAAACTCCACCTGTTCCAATCATGTATTTTACATCCATTAAATCTTTACCTAATTGGTTGTATGCAGCTCCCATTGGAGTATAAACACATTCAATAGTTCCACAATGCCTTTCCATTGAAAGTTCTGTGGCAACCTTTGCCATAGCTTCATCAAACTTAATATCCGCTTCTGTCTCTGGTACCATCTTAATGTGACAATTTCTATATTTGCAATTCTCTTCAATATTTATTTTTCTATCGTGGTCATTTAGGTATGCTCTAAGTTTTCTACTACCAGATGC
>DAMAVY010000120.1:0-8272 GCA_032077725.1 Clostridium sp.
TAATATACTTATCTGATTATTATAGAAAATTTAAAAATATTGACAAAGATAAATATAATCTTAGCAAGAATTATACTGATTTAGCAAATGAACAATTAGAATTTTATGCTCTGTATTGTCGCAACAGCGAAGGTGTATTCGTTGATAAATATGACTCTACAGATCCTCTACAAAAGGAGTATGTACTAACAGACAAAGATATTAAGTTCAAATTTTCAACTCAGGCACTACTAATGGCTGCATACTACAAGTATTCAACCATTTCCCCTGAAAACAGTGAAAGTTTTAAATCTTTTTCTCTTGATATTTTAAATTTATTCTCGAATTTTAAAAATGAAATATACAATACTTCCCACGATGAATTAGTTAAGATATGCTTAGCATTCAATATACTTTATGAATGTTCTAGGCTTGATGAAGTCAAAGAATTACTTGTAGATTTTTCTGAGCTTATGATTGAAAATATAAAACATATGCCACCTTCTGTTATTAGAGATAATATAGATATCTCGTGCTTATGTTATATAAATTCTATACTAACTTATAAAAATACAAATCTTTCTCAATTTAAAGATGCAGCCTTTGTGATATATGATACTCTTGAAAAATTATATGATAATGATACTGGCATTTTTATTAAGGATATATCAGAGAAAGAAAATAAGTTCTCTTCTGATGAAATAATTTTATATCTATATGTATTTATGATTCAATTTTCTTTCTTAGAGGACAAAGAAAAAGCTGAACTTGCTTCTAAAGTTCATAATCTTTACAAAAAACAAGTAGTTAATTCCGGTATAATACTTAGATGGCCAGAAGCACCGAATTTAGATAACCCTGAAAGATATAGAAATCTCTCATGCAAAACAGAAGATTTGCTTGATGATAATTTCTTTAAATTCTCTTCTTACATTAATGGTGAGCCAGATGATTTAGCTCCTATTTTCGTGAAAAATATATGTCTTAACAGAAAAAAAGAAAGCTATAAGCATTACAAACACAGCTTTGACTCTTGCAAAAATATGTTTAATTTTTTCACAATTATATATCTTAATAGTATTTTAGATTTTTAAAAAAAGAAGTACCTTAAATTTTTAAGGTACTTCTTTAAGTGACACTACTAATTTTAACTTTGTTTAATTTTATATTTCCATCAACAGTAGTATAAACACCCTTTATGTTGCTTTTAACGCAAACAGCATTATTAACACAATATATCGGTATGGATACCAAATTAGTTTTTAATATCTCTTCACATTGAACATATATATTATTAAGTTTCTGCTGATCCGTTTCATGACGTGCTTCTTCTATTAGATTTTCATACACTTCATTATTATATTTTATTTTGTTAAATGAAGAATCCTTACTAAATTTTTCATAAAATTCCATAGGTTCTTTATCATTAAAATAAAACCTTTGAAGCATTATATCATATGATTTATTTTCACCATGATTTTCATATGCTTCTTGAGAATACTCCTCACATTGAACATCAACTTTCATATATTCTTTTATATCCCTACCTAAATCTTCAGCTATGCGCTTGCTTAAATCACCTTTTTCATAAACTATCCTAATAGTCGCTCCCTCATTTATACCTGATTCCTTAAAATAAATCTTAGCTTTTTCTGTATCTCCAAAAGTAGAAAATACCTTTTGTGTTTCCTCATCTTGAGTCACATAGGAAGTTGCTGGAGTAAGTAATTCTTTGCATATTAGTTGAGAATAGTATTCCTTTGCTAAAAGTAAATTAACAGCGTTTTTAAAATTTATATTTCTTCCAAAGCTCTCCTTAGTATTGTTAAAATTCAAATAATACTTAGATGAACCATGAAAGCCTTCAATCTTTGATTCTTGTGATAATCTAAACAATTCATTTATTGGAGCATCCATCATTATATCTATATCTTCTAAGCTGTTTTCTGTATTTACTTCATCATTATTTTCAAAGATAGCTAAAGAATTTTCTACACTTTCTAAAAAAGTGATTCTTAAATTTTCTGAAGCAACCTCAGATTTATCATAGTAATTCTCATTTTTCTTTAGAATTATTTCATTATTACTAGCCTCTTCTATACCAAATGGCCCAGTGTATCTAATTGTACTATAATTGTCTTTATAATTATCTAAACTACCATAATCCCTAAGATTAAACACAGGATTTGAAAGTGTATTAATAAAATGAGGGACACTATAATTAAGTCTCATTGATAATATGTTTTCTCCTTTAGAACTTACTGCAACATTTGAAAACTCTCCTCGTCCTTCTCTAAATTCCTTCGCTCCAAAAATACAATCTAGCCTACTACTATAAATATTATCTGGATCACTTAAGAATGCTTTAAAAAAGTTTTTAAATTCTTCAGCAGTTATTTTTTCTCCAGTACTATAATATATATCATTTCTTAATTTAAATGTATATTCGAGTCCGTCATCGGAAACCAAAACTTCATCTGCAAGAGCTGGCATTACCTTACCTTCTTCATTCTCTTTTACCAAACCCTCGAATAGTGTCACTAGTAAATCTTTTTCTCTTATATTATTATTGGTTGTCAAATTTAAATCCTCTGGGTTTATACTCATATTGTAAGTTATAAATTTTACTTTATTAACTTTTGTATAATTTTCCTTTTGTTTTTCAATTGATATACCTGTTAAAATTACAATTATACATAATGCTGTAAATATTATTTTTTTCATTAGCAACACCTCCCTATACTTATTAAATTATTCACCCATTTATGGTAAAATAAACAATTATAAATAAATTATCATAAAATTCTTCTTTGACAAGTCTAAACATATGATATAATATTTATTATAATATGGAAGTAATTTGGAGGTAGATTATGATTTATTTAGATGTTATTTTAAAATTATTAGGAATTCTTTCATTGCTAACTTTTATGGTAATAATTATTTGGGGCTTTGTTGTTTTTAACTCTATATATAGTCAACTAAGATATAGTAACTATATTCTTGAAAAAATATCACATATCCTTAACATCTCTTGTATAGATATGCAGGTTAAGGAAAAAGATAAGAGGAATTTAAATTGTAGTAAAAAATCAACTTCCAAATCATTAGATACTACTAAAGTTAATGAATCAAATGAAAGTGAATCTATAGTTACTAATACTGATGATGACACTAAACTTTCTTAATGTTTACGTCTATTAATTACTATAGATTCTTCTAAATTTTTTACTCAATAAGTGAGAATCCAAATTTTAATTTGGCTATTCGAACTTATTCCACTGAACGAATGTGAGGTGGAGTTACATTTAATAATCTTTAATTTAAAATTATAGCCCCATTGTAGTGTTATTCTACAGTGGGGCCATTTACTAATTAATAATCATGTTTTTAAATTCTTCTTCAGAAAGTATTTTTACTTCAAGTTCTACTGCTTTATTATACTTAGAACCTGGTTCCGCTCCAACAATAACAAAGTCGGTTTTTTTGCTTACAGCTCCAGCAACTTTGGCACCTAGTGATTCTAATTTATCTTTAATTTCAGTTCTTGAAAACTCTTTTAAGCTCCCTGTAACTACTACAGTTTTTTCATTAAAAGGATTTTCAAATATCTGCATTTCCTCTTCTTCTCTAGGAGTTACTCCTAATCTTAAAAGCTCATTTATCGTTTCTATAGACTTATCGAGAGAGAAGAATTCAACTATAGTCCTGGCTACAATGTCTCCAATGTCTTGAACTTTAATTAATTCTTCAAAGGATGCATTTTCTATTTTTTCTAAAGTCTTAAAATTCTTAGCTAAATCCTTTGCTGTCTTTTTACCAACATTAGAAATTCCTAATCCATATATGAATGATGCAAGTTCACAATCCTTACTTTTCTCTAGAGTTTCTAATAAATTGCTTGCTTTCTTATCACCAAACTTCTCTAATCCTAGAAGTTGATCTTTTTCTATTTTATATAACTCTGCAATAGATTTAATTCCAAGCTTCTCAAAAAGCTTTTCAGCAGTCTTTTCATTAAAACCTGCTATATTCATTGCTTCTCGACTTGCATAATGTACTATAGTCTTTACCATCTGAGGTTTACATGCCAAGGTATTTTCACAAAATAAATGTACCCCATCTCTAAATAATTCTTCGCCACAACTAGGACATACTTTAGGTACATCAATACTATGACTTTCAGCTAATGAAGCTTCTACCACACCCATAATTTCTGGTATTACATCGTTAGATCTACGCACAAAAACTGTAGCACCAATTTTAACACCCTTACGTTCTATGTCATCCAAATTATTTAGAGTCGCTCTTTTTACCGTTACTCCTCCAAGTTCCACTGGTTCAAGGATAGCAGTAGGACTGACTCTTCCACTTCTTCCTACATTCCATTCGACATCTAAAAGAACAGTTGTAGTCTCCTGAGCTTCAAATTTATATGCTATTGCCCATTTAGGAAATTTAACTGTATATCCTATCATTTCTCTAGTTCTTATATCATCAATAGCAATAACTATACCATCTATATCATAATTCAAACTACTTCGTATACCATCCACATAAGAAATTTCATTTTCTATTTCTTCTATAGTGCTGCAATTTTTCATATAGTCATCTACAGGTAATCCCATGGTTTTAATAAAGGTCATCATTTCACTATAAGTTTTAAATTTTTCACCTTCATTATAACCTACATCATAAAAAAATGCTGATAGATTTCTTCTAGCAGTTTCCTTTACATTTAAGTTTCTTAAAGCTCCTGCAGCACCATTTCTTAGATTTTTAAGTGGAATATCTGCCGTTTTATTATAATTTTCAAAAGCTTCCTTGGTCATGATAGCTTCACCATGAACCTCTAATAAATGCCTATTATTTATCCTCAGTGGAATTGACTTTATGGTCTTAACTTGGCTAGTTATATCTTCACCAATCTCGCCTGTTCCACGAGAGGCAACTACATTTAGTATCCCCTCTTCATTATAAGTTAGGTTTATTGAAAGCCCATCGAACTTCTTAGTTATTATATATCTAATTGGTGGTAATTTATCGTTATGACTACTATTATAGTCATTAATAGCTTTTATATTTCTGTTATGCCAATCTATAATTCCTCCTATAGATTGTGATTTATCTAAACTCCATAGGGGTGCTCTATGCTTATACTTTTTAAACTCATTAAGTACCACATCCCCTACTCTTAAAGTTGGAGAATATGAAAGCACTTCTCCAATCTCTAATTCTAAGGCCTTAAGTTCATCATATTTTTTATCATATTCACTATCAGAAATTGTGGTATTATCTAAAACATAATATTCATAAGAATATTTATTTAACTCTTCTACTAACTTTAACATTCTCATGCGTTTGTCATCACTCATCGAATTTCCTCCTACCATACTTTACAAATATTATCATATTGCAAAGTGTTATAAAAGTTCAAGCCCAGCTACACTAAGCATTAACTTCTTAATTCCCATATTATTAAATGCTATAGTAACTATAGTTCCTCCATTATCTGTAGACATTGATACCACAGTTCCTATTCCAAATTTTCCATGTTTAACTTTTCGTCCAATTGTAAGTTCTCCTACTGTTGCTTCCTTTACTCTCCCATTAGGTTCTTCAGCATTACTACTAGGTGTCATCTTTACACTATTAGTATTGTTGTAAAAACTATTTCTAAATGAGTGTGGATTATCGTTTGCTCTTTGAGCTTCCGTATTCATATTAAACTTTGGTTGAACTCTCACTACATCATTTAAACTAGTTTTAAGCTCTTTTGGTATCTCGCTTACAAAATCTGATACAGGATATCCAACAGTTCTACCAAATACCATACGGTGCTCAGCTGAAGATATATATAGAAGTTCCTTAGCTCTTGTGATTGCTACATAGCATAGTCTTCTTGATTCCTCCATCTCATTGAAGCTATTTAATGAAGACACACCTGGAAACACACCATTCTCCATTCCAACTAAGAAAACTACTGGGAATTCTAATCCCTTAGCACTATGAACAGTCATCATAACTACAGCATTATTTTCTTCTTCTAGATTATCTATATCTGATACTAAAGTTACCTTCTCTAAAAATCCGCTTAGAGACTTATCTTCGGAAGAATTTTCAAATACAACTGCATCAGATACAAGTTCTTTTAAATTTTCTACCCTGCTTTCATCGTCTGCACTATTTGAACCTTTTAACATCTTCATATATCCACTTCTATCTAAAATTTCCTCTATAAGTTCAGATACGCTTATGTTTTCAGCATCCGTAATAAGCGCATTCATAAAACTTACAAATTTATTTATAGAAGTTGTAGTTCTTGGTGTAAGATTTGGGATAAATTCTGAATCTAAAAGAGCATCATACATGCAAATATTGTTATCAGAAGCAAATTCTTGAACCTTTCCTATAGTTGCATCACCAATACTTCTCTTAGGCTCATTTATAATTCTTTTTAAACTTATATCATCAAGAGGATTATTTATAAGCTTAAGATAAGCCATGATATCCTTAATTTCTTTTCTTTCATAGAACCTAAGTCCACCTACAATTTTATAAGTAATTTCATTTCTTCTAAAGGCTTCCTCAAAAATACGTGATTGAGAGTTCATTCTATAAAGTATAGCAAAATCTTTTAATTTTCTATTTTCATCTTTTATCATCCTTTTAATTTGTGTTGCAACAAAATTTCCTTCGTCCATATCACTATAGGCTCTATACACCTTAATGGTTTCTCCAGCTTCACTTTCTGTCCTTAAAACCTTATCTTTTCTCGTCGCATTGTTTCTTATCACTTTGTTAGCTGCATCTAGTATATTTGATTTAGATCTATAGTTTTGTTCTAATTTAACTACCTTTGCTTTTGGAAAATCCTTTTCAAAGTCTAATATATTATTTATGTCTGCGCCTCTCCAAGCATATATACATTGATCATCGTCGCCAACTACGCATATATTTTCATTTTCTCCAATAAGCAATTTAACTAACTCGTATTGGCACTTATTAGTATCTTGATACTCATCAACCAATATATATTTAAATTTTCTCTGATAAAATGCTCTAACCTCTTCATCTTCTTTAAAAAGTCTTACTGTTAAGTAAATTAAATCATCAAAATCAAGAGAATTACTTGTTTTTAATTTTTTTTCGTAAAGTAAATATACATCAGCAATTTTATTCATTCTAAAATTGCCCTCATTTTCCTTTTTAAACTTCTTAGCAGAAACTAATTTATTCTTTGCACCAGATATTTTCCCAATTATTTCGCCTTCAGTAATATCCTTGTCATTAATATTAAGTTCTTTAACACATTGTTTTACTAAGGACTTTGAATCATAACTATCATAAATAGTGAAATTTTTATTATAGCCTAATTTATCAATTTCTCTTCTTAAAATTCTCACACAGCTAGAGTGGAAAGTGGAAATCCACATGCTATCTACCACATCTCCAACTAAATTTTTTACTCTTTCCTTCATTTCTCCAGCAGCCTTATTTGTAAAAGTTAAAGCAAGAATTTGAGAAGGGTAAATATTTAAATCTTTTATCATATGTGCTATTCTATATGTTAAAACTCTTGTTTTCCCTGACCCAGCTCCAGCCAAAATAAGTAGTGGTCCATCCACTGTTATTGCTGCTTCATATTGTTCCTTATTTAATAGACTTTTTAAATCCATATAATCACTCCTAAACTATATTGCTTTTATCCTTCTCATCAATTCCATTATAGCGTTTTATGTAATTCATTTCATATTGTTAATATTAATAAGTACTTCTTTTTTAGAAATTTTTTTAAAATTTTCTCCATCTTTTATTATACCATATACTCTGTTTTTATAAACAATATACAATCAATTCCTATTAAAGCAATAAAGTATTCACTATATTTATTACAATAAAATTATAATTTTCTTCTCATTGCTTTTAGTTTCAGTCTTGTCACAAAAAATCGCTCCATTCATTTATTGAAAATTAAATTCAACTAATGAATGGAACGATTTTAAATATTAATCATCAAATTTATATTATTCTTCATCTTCATAGTCTTTCCAATTTATTCTTTCAAAGACTACATCATATCCATTATTACCATAGTTTAAGGAACGATTTACTCTACTTATGGTTGCAGTGCTAGCCCCTGTACTACTAGCAATATCTAGGTATGTTCTTCTATCTTTAAGCATTCTTGCCACTTGAAGTCTTTGCTCCATAGCTTTTATTTCATGAATTGTACAAACATCTTCAATAAACCTATATACTTACTCCCTAGTATTAAGAGATATAATAGCAT
>DAMAVY010000121.1:0-8160 GCA_032077725.1 Clostridium sp.
TATTTTAATAAAAATATATGATAATACACTTATTATTATTATAGTTTTAATCAAATTTCTAACTAATTTTTAGAAACCTTTTCATATATGTATAGGTTTCCAAATCCTTTTTAATTAGTACTAAATATGATTAAAAAATCCAGATATAACAAAAATTTTTAATATAAATTTTAATATATCTACAAAAATTAAAAATCCTGAGGTAGCTCTTCCTCAGGATTTTTTTATATTGGTTTATTATTTAACAGATAACAAAGTAGAAATTCCAATGAAAATAATTTCACATTCTAAGGAACTCAACTCCATATTTCTCAGTTTATTCTATTAATCTACTTAGAAGTCCATTGCTTCTTTGTATAAATGCAGCCATGTCATCTGCCTCTAATTGTCCATGACTTATCATAGCTAAATCATATACATGGTGGCAAACATCATCTATAAGTTCTTTTTTACTTTCATCTTCTGCAATATGGGAAAGCTTTTTGATTAGTGGATTAGCTTTATTAATTACTAAAGTTTCTTCCTTAGGGAACATGGACATATCTCCTCCGCCAAACATTACACTCATTTCAGCCATTCTTCTGGACTGTTCAGACTCTAGAATCATAGCTGGTACTTGATCCGTTTTAACTGATTCTACGGATATTTTTAGTTCTTCTTTATTTATCGCTTCTTTAAATAACTTTTCTAAAGTAGTAGCCACTTCACTATTATTTTCATCATCTTCACCTTTAAGTATTTCAGTTAAATTTGCATCAATTCTACTAAATTGCACTCCTTCTTCTTTGCTTTCTAGTAAAGTAATGAAATGACTATCTAAAGTAGTATTTAATACAATAGCCTCAAATCCATTTTCTTTTAACATATTAATATATTGGGATTGCTGCTTTTCGTCGCTAACATAAATAACCTTTTTATCATGTTTTTCTTTATTATCCTCAAGATACTTCGCAAGTGTCACATACTCTTCATTAGTAGTCTTAAATACTATGATATCTTTAACTTTATCATAGAACTTTTCATCTCGAAGACATCCATATTTAATAAAAATATTAATATCCTTCCAGAAATTGTTATATTCTTCTCTACTGTTTTTAAATAATGATGTAAGCTTATCTGCTACTTTATTTACTATATGTTTAGAAATCTTAGCTACATTACTATCCTTTTGTAGGAAGCTTCTTGATACATTTAAAGGAACATCCTCACAATCTATAACCCCTTTTAAAAGTAATAAGAAATCCGGAATTACTTCTTTTACATTATCTGCTACAAAAACTTGATTGTTGTAAAGCTTAACTTCACCTTCCACAGCTTCAAACTCATGTTTTAACTTAGGAAAGTACAATATTCCCTTTAAATTAAATGGGTAATCTACGTTCATGTGAATCCAGAATAGTGGATCACTATATTCATTAAATACTTTTCTATAGAAGGCTTTGTATTCTTCGTCTGTACAATCTTTTGGTGCCTTCATCCACAATGGTTTAGTATCATTAAGTGGAGTTCTTTCCTTCTTCTCTTGTTCTTCTTTTATTTCTTCGATTTTTTCATTTTCATCAGTTAAATAAATCTCTACTGAAAAGAAGTTGCAATGTTTTTTTATAATTTCTCTAAGCTTATAATAATCTAAGAATTCTTTACTATCTTCCCCTATATGAAGAGTAATTGTAGTTCCTTTAGTTTTTCTTTCTGAAGACTGAATTTCATATTCAGTACCTCCATGACAGACCCATTTAACAGCTTCTACGCCTTCTTGATATGATAATGTATCAATCTCCACACTATCTGATACCATAAATGCTGAATAGAAACCTAATCCAAAATGTCCTATGATTCCATTTGTTTCATCCATCTTATCTTTATATTTAGCTATGAACTCTTCCGCTCCAGAAAATGCAACTTGATTAATATATTTTTTAACTTCTTCAGCTGTCATTCCTATACCATTATCAGTAAATTTAATAGTACCCTGTTCTTTATTTACTGATACATTAATTTCGTACTTATTATCTTTTTCGACACTAGCCTCTCCAAAAGATACTAACCTATCATATTTACTTATAGCGTCACAGCCATTACTGATAAGTTCCCTTACAAATATATCTTTATCAGAGTATAGCCATTTTTTTATAATAGGCATCATGTTATCGGTGTTAATTGAAATGTTTCCATTCTCTTTAAGCATATATATCTCCTCCAAAAATAAAAATCCATAGTTTGAAATCATTTAATTTTAGCGTGAAAACGCACACAATAAGTGTACACACGCTATAAATATTAAAATCATTTATTCTTATGTCCATTAATTATTTTATATCTATTTTTTAAGAAAAAAAAGAATATATTGTAAATATTTTGTTAAGTTTTTAATGTTCTCTAAATTTTTACATAATAATTTAAAAAAGTTTCGTATATTTTATTGCTAACAAATTTCTTATTCTCCTTGAGTAATTAATCTTTTCATTACGTCTCCGATTTTTCTTTCATCCACTTCATCACTTGCAATTATGACAATTGTTTTTATGTCGTTGTCTGATTGATCCCATTTATAAGATTTAGCATCAATAATTGCACCGTCCGGAATAAATTCCTCCATATCTAGAGCCATTTCTTCTGCTAGACTAAGGTATTCATCAAATAATTCATCTTCATCAATTTCATTCAAATCAAAATCGTCATACTCTTCTTCAATAATTTCATTTAAAGTAGATATTGAAACGCTTAAACAAAAGGCATGCATATCCTCTCTCTTTGTTCCCCTTGTCATATCTTTAATAACTTTAAAATCAGTTTTACTTTCTATAATACTTTTTATTTCATTATTATCCATTACATTTCCTCCAAATAATACGTACATATTTAATCTCTCCCATTTTTCATTATTTTTTATGTAATCCATAGAAGTTGTTATATTAAACTTCAATAGAATTTTCAAAAGTTATTAGTTAAAAATATTAATTTATGTAAATTAATGTAAACCATTATTAATTACTGTAGTTTTTTAATAAACAAATAAACCAATATATATACCTTTAATCAAAAATCTTTTTTGCTTCAACTAAGAATATTACTACAGCTAATAAGTCTGCTGAACCACCAGGGCTTATATTATTTTCTATACATTTATTTTCAAAATCCATAGCAGCCATAGTTCCTTCATGGGTATAAAATCCACCTAAATCCAAAATATTTTGAGAGTCTCTTTGCACTTCGTACAACTTATCTATATTATGCCTATATACAATGGTACTGTCCTGTACCTTAGACATTAATCTAAGTAATGTGTGAGCAAATAAATTATTACCTTTAAGCTGTGATTCCATGTACTTAGGCATAATCTCTTTAAAAATTATTGGAAGACCTGCCCTTACTTCACCTCTTATTCCCGCAAAACCAAGCTCTACATACAGCCTTTCTCCATGAGTTAAATTATGCTTTTTATTTATATCCTTAAAATCATCTAATATATCTTCACACATATCTTTTAAAATATTTTCAACTTCTTCAAATTTTAAATCTTCGTACATGACCTTACCTAGAGCTGCAGCTAGAACTCCTATTAAAAATATCATACCCTTATGAGTATTAACTCCTTTGGTAGCTTTAAACATCTCCTCTTCACACTCAATACCAATAGCTCTTATAGCACTAAAAATAGTTTTAGGTGTTTCATAACTGTATCCTACCATTGACATTTTCTTTATATAGGGTATTATTGCAAAACTACTATCCATGAAAGTATAATAATCCATATCCCTATGAGATCCCATAGTTGTAGGTGATACTAGCCCAAAGGATGGCATGGTCGATATTTCGGAAATTATTCCTTTTAGTGCAAATTGAGATATTGAATAGCTTATACTTTCTCTTTTATTAATATATTTTAAGTATTTTTCATATTTAAGGGTAAAATATTTTTCTAAATCTTCTACATTATGAGTTTGACATCTAGAACATATTTTAGCTTCCTTATCACATAAAAAACATTTTCTTGAGCTCATTCCTAGATCTCTCCTTGAAACTCCACATATTGTATCTATGTCTGAG
Source organism: Clostridium sp. (assembly GCA_032077725.1). Classification (GTDB taxonomy): domain Bacteria; phylum Bacillota; class Clostridia; order Clostridiales; family Clostridiaceae; genus Clostridium_J. The sequence continues at coordinate 4,051 of DAMAVY010000121.1, forward strand.
TTTTCATCCCTTTTCATATAATAAACATCTAAATCTACGCATCTCCCCAGTATATGATTTTCTTCTATGTATACTAATTGCTTTTTTACTGTTGCATAATCTACGTTAAATATAAAATGTCCTATAAATCCTTCTCTGTTTTTATAATATTCTTCATAAATTATACTACTTTTGTAAAAATTTCTTATATCATCATACATTATTTTCCCAATATTATCAGAAACATAGTTTGATTTTTTAATTCCAGGATAATTTACTCTAACCGTAGCAATGGTAGCTCCTAACGTGTTTTTTAATAATTCCTCTTGATGTTCAACTCTTATTTCTCTATGTTCTAAAAATTCATCTATTTCTCTTATATTCCTGTCATTTGGATGAAATGAAGCTTGCTCCATATTTTTCTCATCCCCCTCTCAATAATCAATTAAAACTAATACTAATGTGGTAAATTTGTATTCTTAAGTTTTTCTATAATCTCTATTCCCTCTTTGCTCTTTAAAAATTTGAAGGTAGCGTCTGGGACTAATGTTTTTGTAGCCTCTATATTCCCACTCTTTAATAATTCTCTTACTTTAGATGCGCTAATGGCTTCATGATCTATCTCATACCTCTCAATTAAAGCTACCTCTACTCCATACCTAGGTAAAATTTGTTGCAATGTATCATTATATGTACTAGTAACCTTGCAATATGGTTCACTACCTAAATATCTTTTTACTATATTCAATTCTTTACAGAAGTATTTCCCAAATATACTTCCATCAATTTTTGTAAACTCTTTTAAAATATCGTCATCTTTTCTCAAAAAATAATTAGGGAATGTAGCTGAAGATATGATATATTCTCCACCAGGTATTACTGTTACATTCTCTAGTTCTTTGATGCCTTCTTTTATAAGTTCAAACCTTATCTTAAATGGGAAAGATGATTTATCTTCCTCTACTACAAAAATAATTACATTATCATTCTCCTTTGAAGCTCTTTCCACAATATATTTATGACCAAATGTAAAAGGGTTACAATTCATGATTAAAGCTGCATATTTTTTATTATCTTTAATATTATATTCTTTTTTTACATTCTTTAAAGCTTTATTAATATTGCTATCTCCTGTCTCTAAAAGGCTAACTTTTTCTGTTTCAACTATTACCTTATATCCAAGTCCCTCAAATAAAAAATTGTTAGAGGGCTTTGTAAAAATAAAACTGTGATATATTTCCTCTTCGAATAACTTATTGGAAATATCAGTCATAAGTATTGTAGATATTCCTTGCCCTTGATATGCTTCACTTATAGCAAAACATTTAACAATATTGCTCTTTTTTGAACAAGTAGCAATTATTTCACCGCAATCTTCAATTATTATACTATAGTCTACATCTTCATATTTAAGTTGAAACTTTTTTAAAAATTCCTCAACCCTACTTACTTCTCTTTCTGATTTAAGATTAATTTTATGAGTATTGTAATACATATTCTCACCCCATATTTTTTTCTAATCATCATTTAGGTTTAACTATAAATTTCACTTTATTATGATAATCAAAAGTTTTCTTTCCTCTTAATTCTGTTTTAACTGATTCAATTTCATATGCTATTAATTTGAAAAGGAATTAATGTCATATGTTTGTTTATGCTTACATTGTAAGCATAAACAAAAAGAGTGTTCACTTCAACACTCTTTTAAAATTTATATTAAATAATCTACTTAATTAGTCGAATTTGATGGATTCGTCTCAGATTTAGTTGCGTCTGCTTGCCTTGGTTGATTATATTTATTAACCTGTCTTTCCTTTAAAAGATGATTTAATTCTTCTTCCGATATATCTCCAAAATTTTTAAATTCATATCCATTATCTCTGAAATATTTTATAATACTTGGCAATGCTTTTGGTGTTGTAGAATTAGAACCTCCATCATGCATTAAAACTATAACTGTATTAGGATCTATAAATGTCTTCTTTAGTTCTTTTCTAAAAGTAGTTAGAAGTCTATCTACAGGTATATTGGAAGCCAAGGCATCTTCTATAGATATGTTCCAATCTACGTAATATAAACCATCCTCGCACAATTCATTTCTAATTGCTCGTAAAGTTCCTCTATCTGGAATTGTTGTACTTGATCCGCCAGGGAATCTCATGAATTTTGAAGGTTCATGGCCAAGAACATTTGTTACTGCATTGAAAGCTTTATTATAATCATTTAGATATTCAGCTTTGCTTGTATAAATACTTTTTTTATGATTATAAGTATGTATACATATTTCATGTCCTTCTTCTTCAACTTGTTTTAATATATCTGAATTTTGTTCAGAAAGTTCTCCTATAACAAAAAATGTAGCTTTAACATTTTCTTTTTTTAAAACCTTTAATATTTCCAAAGTATTTTTAGTTGGTCCATCATCAAAAGTTAAATATACTACCTTTTTTATATTCTTATCACAATTTGACTTAGTCTTATCCTGACCATAAGCTAAAGTGGTAGTAAAAAATATAATTACTAATATAATAAATATTATATTAGAACCTTTTAACTTCTTCATAGTATCTCTCCTCATATAATTAGTTTTGAAATAAGATTTAATTATATTTTCTTCAATTATTAATAAAGCTATACTATTATATTAACGGATAAATTAACAAAAACTACTCATATTTTAATGAATAAAATATGAGTAGTTTCATTGTGTAGTTATTTGCTACATATTATAGAACAAATTTTGTGATGGATACTCAGGATCGCTAGTTATATCTATTCCTAGCTTTCTAAATATTTGTTCGTCACCCAAACTAAGGATTGTAGTTGAATGTCCCTGACATCCCTTAAGTTGTGAAAGCTTATTTAATGCAACTTGTGCAGTTGGATTCGTTGCAGCACAAATGCTTAAGGCTATTAGAATTTCTTCAGAATTTAATGATGTAATATTATTTCCTAAAGTCTTAGACTTCAATCTTATAATTGGTTCTAAAATTACAGGTGAAATAAGATGAATTTCATCAGATATATTGGCAAGATACTTTACAGCATTTAATATAGCTGCTGAGGAAGCATCCATTAAATCTGAACTTCTTCCCGTTAAAATAGTTCCATCCTCTAATTCTAGTGCAACAACAGGGCATACATCATTTTTGTCTGCCTCTAACTTTAACTTAGATGAATATTCTCTTGCCGGAATAACCACTTTTCTATCCTCAGGCTTAAGTTTTAAACTCTCCATAATAATCTTCATTCTTTGGAAAGTTTCTTCATCTACATAGCCTTTTTTATAATCTACACTAGTTTTAAAATATCTACGGATTATTTCTTGTAATGAAGCTTCTTTAACCACTTCATCATCAATAATTCCAAAGCCAACTCTATTAACTCCCATATCTGTTGGAGATTTATACATTGATTCTTGTCCTGTTATTTTCTCAATTATTCTCTTTATAACTGGAAACATTTCAACGTCTCTATTATAGTTTACAGATACTTTATTATAAGCATCAAAGTGGAATGAATCTATCATGTTTACATCTTTAAGGTCTACTGTCGCAGCTTCATAAGCGATATTTAAAGGATGTTTTAGTGGTACATTCCAAACTGGGAATGTTTCAAACTTTGAATAACCTGCTACATTTCCTCTCTTATTTTCGTGATAAAGCTGATTTAAGCAAGTAGCTAGTTTTCCACTACCAGGTCCTGGTGCTGTAACTACAACTATAGGTTTAGTAGTTTTTATATATGGATTTTTACCATATCCCTCATCACTTACTATTGCATCTACATCTGTTGGATAACCTTTAATAGCTTCATGCTTATAAACTACAATACCTCTACGCTCTAATTTGTTAATAAAAATATTTGTAGCTGGTTGACCATTGTATCTAGTAATGACTACACTATTTACTTCTAGGTCATATTCTCTAAGATCATCTATTAATCTTAGTACATCCATATCATATGTAATACCAAAATCTCCTCTGATTTTATTTCTTTCAATATCACCAGCATATACACAAATAATTATTTCTGCCTTTTTTCTTAATTTATGTAACAACTTTATTTTTGCATTTTCATCAAATCCAGGTAAAACTCTTTTAGCATGTAGGTCAAATAATAGTTTCCCGC
>DAMAVY010000122.1:0-8114 GCA_032077725.1 Clostridium sp.
TTATTAGCTTAATGGCTCGAAATTTGTAATACGAAATTTTCTTCATTTTTACACATTATGTCATATGTATAATTATGCATAAATTATGCATATATAAATTTTAACATAAATTAAATTTACTTACACAGAATCGTATCTTTACGTTGTCTATTATATATTTTTTACCTGAAATATTTGTACATAAAATATACTATTCACTTATTATTTTCATTATTCTAAAAAAGAGTAAGGTCAAATTTATCCTTACTCTTGAACTTATTTTTATAGTAATATTTATCTACCTGATGTGTAAGTATATTTCAAATCAATTGTTCCAAACAATGGAGCAGTATAATTTTTAACATATTTTTTAACGTAAGTATTTTTAAATCTCCAAGCTTCTGGACTTATAACACCATCCTCATAAATTAATATTCTTTCTGCTTGTTTGAAAAGCTCAGATCTCTCACCTGAATCAGTTGTCTGAGAGGCTTTAGTTATAAGCTCATCATACTTAGTATTTACCCATCCAGTTGGAGTTATTGCTGCAGTTGACTTCCACATATCAAGGTATGTGTTAGGATCATTGTAGTCTCCAGTCCATCCCATCGAAGCTACTTGATAATCCATATCATCAGTTCTTGTCATAAATTGAGCCCATTCAACATATTCAACATTAACATTAATCCCAAATTTTTTCTGATAATTTTGTTGTTGGTATTCAGCAAATTCTTTAGCTGTGGAATCTGTACCTGATTGTAGATATTTAATTGTAATTGTTGATGGATCACTTCCAAGTCCTAATTCTTTCATTCCTTCCATGAATAATGCTTTTACATCTGCATTTTCATCGATTAAGTCTTTTACCGGAAGTTCATTAACCTTAGTTCTATAATCTTCTCCTCCAATTTGAACTGAAGGTGGTACAAAAGCTAGTGCTGGCTCTCCCAAACCTTTTCTTAAAGTTTTTATTTTCCCTGCTCTATCTTCAGCAATTATAAAAGCTTTTCTAACTTTAGCATTGCTAAATAGCTTATCCTTTTGGTTGAAAAAAGTATAACTTGTAGATGCATCATACCCCTTTACAACAGTATATTCTCCTGTTGCATCTAACTTCTCTATCCATTCTGGTAGACTTACTGTAGCCATATCTACAGAACCATTAAATAATTCATTCATAGCTGCTGAAGTTTCTTTGATTATTTTCATTGTAACTTTATCAAGTTTTACATTCTTTGCATCCCAGTACTGTGGATTTTTAACAAACTCAACTTTACTGCTATGTACCCATTCAGCTATTGTATATGGTCCACAAAATACCATTGTGTTTGCTTCCGACCCATAAGTATCACCATATTTGGTTACTATATCTTCTCTTTGCGGTTGCATTACTTTAAAATATGTTAAATCTAAAAAATAAGCGCATGGTGATTTCAACGTAAATTCAACTGTCTTTTCATCTACGGCTTTAATTCCAACATCCTCAGCCTTAGCAGTGCCTGAGTTATACTCTTCGGCATTAGCTATCGGATACAAAAGAAAAGCATAAGGTGATGCTGTACTAGCATCTAGCGTTCTTCTGATACTATAAACAAATTGTTCCGCAGTAATTGACTGACCATCACTCCATTTAGCATCTCTTAACTTGAACGTCCAAGTTTTACCATCTTCAGATTTTTGCCAACTTTCAGCAAGTCCTGCTTCAATTTTGTCTTTTCCGTTCTCATCTTGAACGATTCTAGTTAATGCTTCTTGGCTGTTAGCTAATATTTGAGAAGAGTATAAATCGCTTGACTTGGATTGATCTATAGTTTTAGGCTCAGATGCTAACAATAAATTTAGATATTGCTCTGAATCAGCTTCTCCGCTCACAGTTGTTTTTCCTTCAGTATTGCCTTTTTTTTCATTACCACATCCAACTAAAGAAATCGATGCTACCATAGATAATGATAATAATGACGCTAGTATTCTTTTACTTTTCATTGATAATCCTCCTTAAATAGTAATCTTCTCGTTTAGCATAATTATATTTAAAGTTAAAATAACTAAACAATTCTAATTTTAATTACTATGCATATGCAATAAGGAAATTTGTAAATAATACTGCACTTTTTCACATTGCATGTTGCATGGTTTTAAAGCACTGTCAATTCTCATATTTCTTTCAATTGAGGCATTTTCTATAATCAAATTCAAAATAATACTTATTAGCTCTATAGATTATGATAGTATTTTATACTAAATTGAAATTTTTATTCGTACTTTAATTTATTCAAAAAAATAAAAAAAGCAGATTACTCTGCTCTTTTTTAGATATAAATTACAATAAGTGACATGCAACAAAATGATCTGGTTCAATTTCCTTAAGCACCGGATTTTGCTCACTACAAATTGGTTTGGCGTATCTACATCTTGGAGCAAATCTGCAACCTGGCTTAGGATTTATTGGGCTAGGAACTTCTCCTTCAAGAGGTATTCTTTCCTTTTTCTTAGCTATCTCTGGATCTGGGATTGGAATAGCTGATAGCAATGCTTGTGTATATGGATGTAATGGCTTTGCATACAATTCTTTACTACTAGTAAGTTCTACCATAGTTCCTAAATACATAACGCCAACTCTATCCGATATATGTTTAACCATTGATAAATCATGAGCTATAAATAAATATGTTAGTCCTAATTCATTTTGTAACTTAATTAGAAGATTAACAACTTGAGCTTGAATAGAAACGTCAAGAGCTGATATAGGTTCATCACAAACTATAAAATCTGGTTCTATAGCAAGAGCTCTAGCTATTCCTATTCTTTGTCTTTGTCCACCTGAAAATTCATGTGGAAATCTTGATGCATGCTCTTTATTTAGTCCTACTAACTGAAGTAGTTTATAAATTTTTTCTTGTCTCTCTGAGCCATGATGAAGGTTATGAATATCAATACCCTCACCAATAATATCTCCAACAGTCATTCTTGGATTTAATGATGCGTATGGATCCTGAAATATTATTTGAGCTCTTCTAGTAAAATCTTTCTTTTCTTTCTTATTGTATTTACTAATATCCTCACCATCAAATATTATTTGTCCATCTGTGGCATCATAAAGTCCCATAACTGTTCTTCCGCATGTAGTTTTACCACAACCTGATTCTCCAACTAGTCCTAAGGTTTCTCCTTTGAAAATGTTAAAGCTAACATCATCTACAGCTTTAAGTGTTGACTGAGGACCAACTTGGAAATACTTTTTAAGATTTTTTACTTCTACCAAAACTTCTTTCTTATTTGCTTCTGCCATATTATTCACCTCTTCTTAATGCTTCAGGAATATCTACTTTAGGTGCCATTGGGTGTTTTAACCAACATAGTACTTCATGGTCATCCTTTATAGTAGTAGATTCTGGCATTTCTTCTAAACATACTTGCATACAATATTCACATCTTGCTGCAAATGGACATCCAACCGGTGGCTTGATAAGATCCGGAGGAGTTCCGTTTAGTGAGTAAAGTGTATCCTTATTCTTTGTATCAAGTCTTGGAACTGATTGTAAAAGCGCCCAAGTATATGGATGATGTGGATTTGCAAATATTTCTTCAACTGTACCTCTTTCTATAATTTGTCCAGCGTACATTACTTGAATCCTATCAGCAGTATCAGCAACTACACCAAGGTCATGAGTTATAAGTATAACTGCAGTTCCTAGTTTCTTTTGAAGATCTCCAATAAGATCCATAACTTGTGCTTGTATAGTAACATCCAAAGCAGTGGTTGGCTCATCAGCAATAAGTATCTTTGGGTTACATGCAAGTGCTATCGCTATCATTGCTCTTTGTCTCATACCACCTGAGAATTCATGTGGATATTGATGTGCCCTTTTATCCGCATTAGGTATGTTTACAAGATTAAGCATTTTTATAGCTTCATCCATAGCTTCTGTTTTATTCATACCTCTATGAATTATTAAACTTTCAGCAATTTGTTTTCCAACAGTCATTGTAGGATTTAAAGAAGTCATTGGGTCTTGGAATATCATAGATATATCTGATCCTCTTAACTTTCTTAATTCCTTATTATCCATTTCTAAAATATTGTTATCTTCAAAACTAATCTTAGAGCCTTCTTTTATTTCTGCTGGCATTGGTTCAGGAAGCAATCTCATTATAGCTTTTGAAGTAACAGATTTTCCACAACCTGATTCTCCAACTATAGCCAATGTTTCGCCTTTATTAAGGTGAAAGCTTATGCCTCTAACTGCTTGAACTTCACCAGCATAGGTATGAAATGAAACCTTTAAATTTTCTACATCTAATATTTTTTCCATTTGAATTCCCCCCCTACTCACGTAATTTTGGATCTAATGCATCTCTTAGGCCATCGCCCATTAATTGGAACGATAACATTGTTAACGATATAGCTAATGCAGGGAATATCATTTGATAAGGATAGAACATTAGTTTTTGTTGTCCTGCTGCTGCAAGCGCTCCCCAACTTGTCATTGGTGATTGAACGCCTAAACCTAAGTAACTTAAGAATGCTTCAGCAAATATAAATGATGGTATATCAAAAGTTATAGAAACTATAAGTACACCAAGAGTATTTGGTAATAAATGTTTTGCTATAACTCTTGATGAATTTGCGCCAAGAGCTTTAGCTGCAAGTACATATTCTTGTTCTTTGATTTGTAATATCTGTCCTCTTATAAGCCTTGCGTTACCAGTCCATCCAGTGATTGTCATAGCTATTATAAGTGGTGCAATTCCGCCATCCACCATCATAACTCTGATAAGGATAACTAATACTAGATAAGGAATACTAGCCAATATTTCTACTATTCTCATCATTATATCGTCTGTAACTCCTCCAACGTAACCAGCGACACCACCGTAGATAACACCTACAACAACATCAACAACGGTTCCAAGTAACCCGATAATTATGGAAATTCTTCCGCCTACCCAAATTCTTGCGAATAAATCTCTTCCTAAACTATCTGTACCGAACCAATAAGTTCCATTTGGTTTAACATTAAGCATATCATTGTTAGTAGCCGAATATACAAACTTACCTATTATAGGTCCAATAATCGTCATTAAACAAATTAATACCAAAAGTATTAATGAAGCTATAGCTACCTTGTTCTTTTTAAGTCTTCTCCATGCGTCCTGCCAGTATGTCATACTAGGTCTAAGCACGCCCTCTGAATCTAGGTTTTCACAACCAATAATCTTAAATTTTTCTCTTGAAAGTTCTGCCATACTTATCCCTCCTAACGCTTATTGCCTGCTACTCTTATTCTTGGGTCAACTAATCCGTAAATTATGTCAACTAGGAATAATGAAATTATAAATAGTGCTGATACAAATACTGATTGTCCCATTATCATGGTATAATCTCTATCTGTTACTGCTGTTACAAAGTATTGTCCAAGACCTGGTATTCCAAATATACTTTCTACAACAAAAGCCCCAGTAAATATACCAGCAATTTGTGGTCCTAAAATTGTAATAGCTGGTAAAATGGCATTTCTAATTACATGCTTAAATACTAAGCTTACAGTTGAAACACCCTTTGCCTTTGCTGTTAAAATATAATCCTGTCCAATAACATCCAAGCAGTTAGCTCTCATATATCTTGCATAAGTAGCTATAGGTGCAAAGCTTAATGCTAGTGTAGGTAATATAGTATGCTTAAACTCGCCCCATCCAGTTGTTGGGAGCCAGTTGTGATGAACTGTAAAGTAGAGTTGTAACAGTGCTGCAATAACGAAACCTGGTATAGATACTCCAAGTATTGCTATAAACATAACTACATAATCTGGCCACTTTCCTCTTTTAAATGCGGCCACAATTCCTAGAGTTATACCTATTGTAACACCTATTAAAAGACCTTGGCCTCCAATTCTACCTGAAATAGGTGCATAGCTTTTAATTGTTCCAGTAACACTTCTTCCAGGATATGCTAAAGATTCTCCTAAGTTACCATGAAGTGCATTGTTTATAAAATGGCCATACTGTACCAAAACAGGTTGATCTAATCCATACTTAGCATAGTAGTTAATTCTAATTTGTTCTGGAAGCTTTCTTGCAGCTGTTGCAAGTGGATCTCCAGGCATTGCGTAGATAAGCATAAATGTTATCGAAGATGCTATGAATAGCGTTACTAACATGTATCCAAATCTTTTTAACGTAAATTTTAACATTGTCATCCCTCCATTTTAATTTAAGTAAATAGTATGCAACAAACTCCCCATCTACTGCATTTTCCCCTAGAATCAAATTCTTCCTACCTTGAGCATATTGAAATAGCAATACAAATTATATTTCACTTTAGCTTATTACAAGTGAAATGCAACTATTTTAGTATTGGATCCAGTCGTGATATCGTATACATATTTCTTTATTACTACGCCCAAATAGTTTTACCCCATCTTTAGTTATCAATATTTAGTATTGTCTTAATTCAAAAAAATTTTATGCATTATTTATCCTTACTAACACCTCCCACATTGTTAATTAACTAGTAAGGTTCATTCCTTTGACTTTATTAAATTCATTTAATTAATTAGATATAGTAAATTCAGAAATATTGATTTGTTTAAATAGTTTGCAGCTTTAAAATATTTTGACAATTGTCGTTATACTTTAAATGCGAATTATTTTAAGCAAGCTATTTACTTAATTCAAGTCTTCTCAATCCTTAAGTATGTATTGTTTGAATATGAATTTCAGCAATATAAAGTCAAAAGTATGAAATAAAAAATAACATTAAATTCATTTTTTATAATATTACCACACGGCTCTACGGGTTGTCAAACTATTTCGCTACAGTAATTCTTCAAAATATTACGATTTTCGCCATATAGTTCCATGTTAATTCTTTCCTTTTATTAATTAGTATTCCATTTTGTAATTTTATATCTTAATGTAATGTTTACATTTCATTAATTTACCTAGAATAACAGGTAAATTTAAATATAATTTGAATTCTCATACAAATAGTTCATGTTAAATGTTTTTATAATATAATATTTATTTAATAAAATATTTAATTATAAAAATATTTGCAAATGGAAATTAATGAAATTTAACTGTATTCATATTGAGTTAATTCATTTAACATATTTATTTATCATTTTTCAAAATATATATTTTAATTAGATTATTAAGTTTTTTCACTATAACTTCACAAATAATATATATAAATTTCATAAAATCATATAACTTTAATGGTATAAGTTATATAATATATTATAATATATAACTTAAATGAGGTGGTATTTTTGAAATACAATGTGGCTATAGTCGGTGCTACTGGAATGGTTGGAAGGCAGTTTATAAATATTTTAGCTGAGAGAAACTTCCCAATTAATAACCTATATCTTTTCTCATCTTCTCGTTCAGCAGGAAGCTGCATATCTTTTAATGGAAACAATGTGATTGTAGAAGAGCTTAAAGAAGAAAATATAACTAATAAAAAAATTCACTTAGCCCTTTTTTCAGCTGGTGGAAATGTAAGTTTAGAGTTTGCTTCTCTATTTGCTAAAAACGGTGCAATTGTCATTGATAATAGCAGTGCCTGGAGAATGAATCCCTCTGTGCCTCTAGTTGTTCCTGAAGTAAATAGTGAAGATATCAAATGGCATAGTGGAATTATAGCAAATCCTAACTGCTCTACTATTCAAGCAGTAGTTGCTCTTAAACCTCTTGCAGATAAATATGGTATTAAAAGAATAGTATACTCCACATATCAAGCTGTATCTGGAGCTGGAGTTCAAGGTTTTAACGATTTAAAGGATGGCATGTCTCATGTTCCTCCTAAAAAATTTCAATATCCTATTGCCTATAACGTAATACCTCAGATTGATGTATTTATGGATAATGGGTATACAAAAGAAGAAATGAAGATGATTGACGAAACTCATAAAATCCTTCATAACGATAATATTAGAGTAACAGCTACCACTGTTAGGGTCCCAGTATTTCATGGGCATAGTGAAAGTATAAATGTAGAACTGGAGAAGGAATTTGAGCTAGATGATGTATTTTCATTATTTAAAAACTTTCCAGGCATTACTCTGATGGATGATATTAAAAACAATATTTATCCTATGCCTGTAGAAATTGAAGGCCATGATGATGTTTAT
>DAMAVY010000123.1:0-8096 GCA_032077725.1 Clostridium sp.
TCACTGAAGACAGATTCCTCTTCTTATACGTTCATTGAGTTTTCAATTTCTTCATTGTGTTTTATTTTTTTTAGTGCCATAAATACTACTAGATAAGCAAGAGCAATCCATATTACTCCATAAATTACATATGTGACAACTGATGTAGTCATAACTGCTTCAACATTTATTCCTTCCACTAATGCGGCTGATTGTTCTGCTGCCGCTCTGAAATCAGTAATGATCAGCCCTAGGATAAATATAATTGGCTCATAAACAGCTAATGCATATACAGCAACCTTTTTCCACATAAAAATTCCTATAACGATAGGGATTATACCTACAACCTTTACGATACTATACACCAACGTGCCAGTGCTTACTTCAGCTCCTGGTATAGCTGAACCTCCTAGTATATTAGTAACCACCCCTAATAATCCAAATGCTGCGCCAATAAGATACAAAATCAATATTATAGTAATAAAAACTCCTCTTGTCTTTTTTTCCATTTATAATTCCCCCTAAAAATATAATTTTGTAATATATCTAAAAATATTACTGTTATATTATACCATACATTGAATAATTCTTTAACATAATTTTAACAATTATTAAAAAAATACTTACAAAATACTTACATATTGTACGAATTTCATTTTTTATTGCTACTTATCATTAAGGTAAGTTATAATAAGAATCAATAATATGTATTGGAAGTGATATATTGTCAAGAACAACTTTAAGCTTTATTAAAGATGACTACAAGAGAGATAAAGAAAGAGCCCGTAATATTTCTGCAATAAGAAAATTATTCGACCTTAGACCTAAGACGGAATACTTTTTAGATGAACAAAGTTTTAGCGATTTAGATATGAATACAGTATATAAAAAACTTGATAAAACTTATACCAGCGCAGGCGAATCCGCTCTTTATTCCATGTTAAGGAATATCCTAACTGATGAAGAAACTCTTAATGAAAGAAGCAATCTAATCGAATTCTTTAAGGAAAATGAAAATAAGAGAAGTAAAATTCAAATGCTTTTCTTTAATATGGGCTTTGATATTAAAAACTGTTTTATGGAAATGTTAGAAAACGACCTCAAAGGAAATAAAAGCAAATATTATTTTTATACACTTTTAGGTAAAGTTATACCCCTTGTGTTAATACTTATTGCTATATTTACTATGGATGTTAGGTATATGTTAGCTCTAGCCGGTGTACTTTGGTTTAATACGTTTATAAATATGATGGAAGCTAAAAACATTAAGGATAGAGGATTGTTATATCTTAGAAAGATAATTATGACTTCTAAAAAGCTAAAAAATCTTAATATTCCTGAATTGCATAGCTATGGGATAACCATAAGTAATATGCTAGGTAATATAAAAACTATTGATAGAGGAACTAGATTTTTAGGATTTACTGCTATGTTCGAAGGTTTATTTGAAGTGATTTCAGTACCACTTCTCCTTGAAGAAACTACTTATTATAAATTGTGTAGTGAGCTTAAAGATAAAAAGGATATACTTTTAGATCTTTACTATACTATAGGAGAAATAGAGGCTTTAATTTCTATTTCTAGTTATCAAAGTTGTCTTACCGTCTCCTATTCTAAACCTAAATTTTCCAAAGAATTAAAGTTAAATATTTCGGAGGGAATACATCCTCTCGTTAATGATCCTGTTCCAAATTCCATTAACATTAATAAACATGGAATTATTCTTACAGGCACAAATATGTCTGGAAAGTCAACGTTTTTAAGAATGCTTGGCACAAATATAGTCTTTGCACAAACTTTTAATTTCACAATGTCTAAAAGCTATGAGTGCTGCTTTTTTAATGTAGTATCTTCTATCAGCCCAAGCGATGATGTAAGTGCTGGCAAAAGTTATTATATGGCAGAGGCAGAATCCATTCTTCGTATTGTAAAGGCTACAGAGAAACCTCTTCCTATCTTCTGTGCTATTGATGAAATTTTTAGAGGTACAAACCCTGTAGAAAGGATTGCCTCTTCTGCTGAAATTCTAAAATATATCAATTCAAGAAAGGTAATCTCTATAGTTGCCACTCACGATAGAGAACTTACTGACATCTTAAAGGATAATTACGATTTCTTTTACTTTAGCGAAAGTGTTGATAATGCAGAAGGCCTCTCTTTTGACTATAAGTTAAAACAAGGCGTGTCAAAAACTAAAAATGCTATAAAACTTCTAAAATTTATAGGATATCCTGATGAGATTATAACTAAATCTTATGAAAGAGCAAAGCACATTGAAGGGTTTATATAAACAGATTTCTTAGTATCAGTATCATCGATACTTACTAACAGAGTTCTTTTTTAATTAAATGTTGAAATTGGCTAAATATTATCAAGAGTATCCTAATAGTATAAGTCAATTTCAACACCAAATTAAAGCATTACTATCTAGTCATTTTCCTAACTAATGTGGAAGTTAAAATTCCTACCATTATAATACCAATAAGTATTTCTATACTTGAAAGTATTACCCCTGTAATATTACAGGGTAATAAATTCCCATATCCTACTGTAGAAAATGTTACTAAGCTAAAATGTATACAGTATATTATGTTCCATAGCAATTCCTTAATAGAAAAATTATCTTGCAAGGTTTTAATTCCAATAATACCACTAGAACTTTCAATTCCAATAATCATATATAGAAGTGCAAATATTAGTATTATTATCAAGGATAATAAAAAGCTTCTATAGGGTCTTTCTCCATATCCACATACAATATTAGCTATATAAGAATATACTTTTCTTCTTCCCTTTAGTGTCTTATGGAATGCAGACTTGCTTTTATAAAAACATCTACCATATTTACCACTTATATGATTTCTTAAAAACTGTTCCGCAAAATCCATATAGCTAAAACTAATATTTAAATAATTAATCTTCTCCTTACAACCATAGTCCAGCATATTATTGCACTTAAAATCACATTTACCCTCTTTCCCATAATTAAACTTACCTATGTAAGAACTATAATTGAGCTTTGTATAAGATTTTTCATTGATAAATCTTATATCCATAAATCCAAATATGTCCTTTATTACGCAATCCATCAAATTGCAATCATCTATAAATCTAACTTGAATATAACTATTCTTTATAAGATTGCACCCCTTCATAAAACTATTTTCAAAATCCACCTTATATAATTTACACTCCTTAATATATAGAGATTCAAATTCACAATTTGTAATATGTACATTATCCATTGCACAACCTTGGAATTTCAGGAAATGCATCAAACTTATTTTTCCTTTAATAAAATTGCAATTTTCGAAAATACAATTTCTAAATATTACATTATCAAAATTAATTTGATAAAAGTCTATATTCATAAATTTGCAACTTGTATATCTTACATCTTCAAATTCGATTTCATTTTCTCCCATTTTTAAAGTGTTACTCCACTCTAAATTTATTAAATTACGGTTAATAATCTTATCATTATCTATGGATTTACTACATTTTTTAATATGATATTTATTCATAAATCACTACCACCAATATCTTTAATGTTAATACTTTGTGAAAAACTTCTATTATTTTCTCATATAATATTATTAAAATATATAAGTTGTTATATCAAATTAGCTTAGATACTTTATACTTATTTACTTGTATAAAATTTTAATTTAAACTTCTTATCTCAACCGCAATATCAATTTACCGAAAATTAAAATTTTTCTATTATATCTTTAAATTTCATGATATAATTGTTATGTCGATATATATACTTTCTTGGTATAACTAGTATAAATCTGGTGTAAATCAATTATAGATAGTGTACCCTAAGACAAGAAATATAATTTTAATTTAGACATATATAAATAGGTGATTTATATGAATAATAAAAATATCTATTCTTTAAAAAGTAATAAACTTATATATACATTTGCTGTTTTTATTTTAGCTCTTATTATGTCTCTTAATTCTTTACCTGTTTTTGCTATAGATGGTGACTATACCATTGAGCCACCTCAAATTGACTATAAAGAAGTTCTTATTTTTAGTTCTCAAACTGAAAATAATATTTGGGAGTCTCAAATATTAAATGAATTAAACTCCTCCCTTTTAGATAGCAATCCAAGTATCCATATTATAACAGAGTCTTTATCTACAATTAATACCGATGAGAGTTATTTAGAAAAACAAGCTGAAATATGGTCTTTGAAATATAAACATACTAAATTTGACTTAATAATTGCATTAGATGATGAGTCCTTAAACTTTATAGGAAATCATTATAGTAGCGAATTATTTGCTAATACACCAATAGTATATGGTGGCATTAACGATACTCCAAAATTATCTTTATATCCTTATAATACCTTTACTGGAGTAATCAAACCAATTAATATTCGTATGTTAATTAATTCAATTCTAGAAATAAATCCCAAAGCTTCAGAAATAAACATTTTGTTGGATAATACTATATCCTCTAAATATATAGAAAGTATCTTTATGGAATCTTATCCATATTATGATAATAGATTAAAATTTAATTTTGTTAAAAGCGATTATATTTATGAAATCTGCGATAACTTATCTAAGAATAATATCGGCTCTCCATCAATAATTGTAGGCAGCTTCATAGACTCATCTGATATTTCAGTTTCACCTCATAATGCTGTGAACATCATGAAAAATTTTTCTAAAGGCCAATTTTATACAACAAATGAATCGTATATTGGCGCTGGTGTCATTGGTGGACATGTCTTACTTGCAAAGGACCATAGTAAAATAATATCAGAAATTTGTGTTCGTGTTCTAAATGGTGTTTCACCAAAAGAAATACCTAGTGTTTACGACTTTAGTAACACCTTTGTCTTTGATGCTAAAGAATTAACAGCCAATAATATATCCAAATCTCATGTTCCTGAAAATTCAATATTTGTAAATGATAAATGGCTTGATAAAGGAGTTTCAACGAGTATAGTAATATCCCTTATTACTATATTAGTTTTGTGTATTGTTCTTCTAGTAATTCAAGTTACAAAAAGAATAAAAAATGCAAGAGCCATGATTTCTGCCAAGAAAAGATATAATGAGCTTTTAGTAAGTGACAAAATCAAGACTGAATTCTTAGCTAATTTTTCACATGAAATAAGAACCTTGTTAAATGTTATACTGTCTGGGTTACAACTTTTAGACGTCTATAAAGACAATGGTAAACTTACTTTTGCTAATAAAGACGATGAGATTAAATTAGTCTACATAAGGCGAAATGGGTATAGATTACTTAAACTTATAAATAATTTAATTGATATGACTAAAGTTGATTCAGGGTTCTATAGTGTGGACTTTGAAGTAAAAAATATTGTAGATGTGGTTGAAGACATAACCATGTCTGTAGTTCAATATGCTGCTGATAGAGGAATAACAATAGTTTTTGATACTAATAATGAAGAAGTTTATATGCCTCTTGATTCTGAAAAACTAGATAGAATACTCCTTAACCTTATATCAAATGCCATAAAGTTTACTCCTAAAGGTGGATATATATATGTAACTTTATCTTGCCAGGAAACCTCTATATCCGTATCAGTTAAAGATACTGGAATAGGAATTTCAAAGGATAAACAAACAGATATATTTGAAAGGTTCACTCAAGTTAAAAATTCTAAGACTAGGCATAAGCAAGGCAGTGGAATAGGTCTTTCCTTAGTTAAATCCTTAGTAGAACTCCTTGATGGAAGTATTATGCTAACTAGCGAGCCAAATGAAGGTTGTGAATTTGTTTTTACACTTCCAATAAAGGAATACGATAAAGCTACTACTGATGTATCTACAGACATATCCGAAAAAATAGGTGACAATAGAGAGAAACTACTCATAGAATTCTCAGATATAGATTCGTACTTAAATATGTAAATTTAGTAGTATGTAAATTATAAAAGATACTGTATGCGTAGGTGGTCTATGGGTACAGTATCTTTTTATATTCTACAATTTATTAAATTATGATGTTATTATTTAAATTTTATAATCTTATTTCTTCTTTTGACTTAATGTGTTCCTTCCAAGCATATAAAACTAAGGATACACAAATTACCCCATAAGCAACAAATACTCTAAAATACTCTCCTATTTGAGCGTTATTAAATAAATTCTTTCCTGCTGTAGGTGATACAATAAATAAAGTGTGGAAAAGTATTACCCCAAGTATGGCTTGTTTATTAGTAGCCTTAGTTACAGTTGCACCACCTATAAGGATAGCTGCTATAGAAAACATTCCTACCTGTTCATGACTACCATAGGTATTTAAGGTCCCTATATTTTGTAGGAATATTATTTGCCCCCAAGCTGCTAGTACTGTAGATATTATAATTGCTTTTATTCTAGTTTTGTCAACATTTATTCCAGAAGCATTCGCTACTGTTTGATTTTGACCTACAGCTCTAAAATCTTGGCCAAGCTTAGTTTTAAATATCAAAACATTAAATATACATAATAAAACTATAACACCCATAGTTACTATTGGAACACTAATATAATCTAAAATAACTGCAACACTTTGGATTTGACAACCTATAAAAACAATCAGTGATGTTACTTCTAAAGCAACGAATTTCTTTATCATTTTCTTGTTTTTCTTTACTACGGAGTATATGATTAAAATTGCAAATACAGCTAAAGCTATTATTGCAGCATTATATAGTACGTAATATAATGATCTATTTACTATATTATCTAAGGCATATTTTATTCCACCTGTTAAATCTACAGTGTTTTTAATGCCTACTCCTCCACTTATCATAAGTACTGGATCCTTCATAGGAATTAATGTTCCAACTAAGAACAAAAAAAGCAATTGATATAATCCATTTGCAAAATACCCAAGGATCATACTAGTAATCATTTCTTGTCCCTTAGTTTTATTAAGTAGTTTTCCTGTAAAGTATCCAAAGATGATAGCAAGCGGAGTTGTAAGTACAACACAGAGTAAAAATCCTGGTAGCCCTTTTATTCCAAAGTGGGTAATTGCAATTATTACAACTTGAGCTGCCATAGCTCCAATTACAATTCCAAAGTTTAATCCCATACCAGCAATTACTGGTATTATAAGGGCAAGTACTAGAAAAGAATTTCTTGATATTCTAGTTACTAATTCATTTAAAACCATAGAAAGAGGTTGCCCAGAAAGACTAAAGCCAACTAAACACATAATAACAAAAAGTATAGTTACCCTGTTATTAAATATATAATCCTTTAACTTTAAGTTCTTCTTACTCATTAGTTGTACCTCCTTTAGCCTTAGTCAATGCATAGATTATAATACCATTACTAACTATTGCTCTGATAACTTCTGACAAATTACTTTGCTTTATCATCTGATTTATTACTGGTAATCCTACAGTTAACAAACCTTGAAATAAGAATGTTCCTATTATTACATGAGATATCTTTGCCTTGGTTGTAGAAGCTCCACCTATAAGAATTGCAGCTACAGCAGCAAATCCCATCATCATTGGAGCTTGATATAATTGTACAAAGCCATAACTTTGGCAATATATCATTATTCCTATTGAGCCTAGGACTGTTGAAAAAATAGTTCCTATAATTCTCATTTTGTCTACTGGTATAGAAGCTGCCTTAGCGAATTTAGGGTTATCTCCTTCTGCCGCCATCATAATTCCCATTTTACTTTTCGTAAATAACCATACTATAACACAACCAATGAAGAATATTAATAACAAACCTGTAGGTATTTCCACTCCTCCTATACTAAAGGAGCAAAATCCATCTAAGATTTTTGCGTATCTTCCCTCTAAAGTTATCGTAGTTCTTAATCCAGTTCCTATAGGCCACTTAATTTCACCGCTTTTAAATGGTAGTATTAACCATGTAATGCACATTAATGATATTATCGAAAATCCAGCATAGGTTGATATGATCATCTCAGAACCCTTTACCTTATTTAGAAGTAATCCATACAAATAACCAAATAATATAGCAATTGGTATTCCTATTAGGATTCCTACAAAAAAACCAATACCTCCACTTAGGTTTAACTCTATACTAATTAGTCCACCGAGTATCCCTGCAAGTATCCCAATTGGCAATCCAAAATTTAGTCCAAT
>DAMAVY010000124.1:0-958 GCA_032077725.1 Clostridium sp.
CTTCTCTCTAGTCTTTTTTCATAAAAAAGGGATTGGAAGGAATTAATGAAAAAAGACTAGAGAGAAGTGCTAAGAAGGAAAATATTATGAATTTTATTGAGGCGATTTAGGTGATTAAATATCATCTAGGTCGGCTTTTCTGATATTCTCCATGGTAAATTATAGATATTTGTTGGAATAAAATGCTTGACTATTATATATAATGGTATTAGTATAAAAGAGTTACATATTTGGAAATGATAAAACAATAAATTAGATACAAAAAATAAGAAAATATAAGCTAATCTATATTATAAAAATGTGAATACGTTTACTATGGGAAAAATATCTAGTGCATTAAGAGAGTGATATTAATTCCCAAAAGTGACCATAGATAAGAGTGAAAATAAATATGATATATTACCTGGAGATTATAAAACAAGTATCGTTTATTAGTGAAGTGATATATAAAATTTGTAACACCAGTTTACATAGAGGTATGCTCAAGGTTATATATATAAATTAGTGAGGTGATTTTGATGAAAAAAGCGGGACATGTTTTTATCGTTGTTATGCTGTTGGCATTCTCCATGATTGTAGTTGGCTGTAAAAATGAGGCAAATGAGGATGAGGGAAAAAAGTACACGTATGAAGAACTAAATGAATTGCCTGCAATGGAATTATATGATTTGTTTCTTGAAAATGGCTTGGAAGTAGATGAAGATTTACAAAAAAGTATTACTAAGGATCAATTGGCAGAAGTTTTTAAGACAGAATTTGATATGTTTGTGGAAGGACATTCATCACTTAGTCATATGGGATATATGAAGATGGCAAAAGACACTAAGGAAATTTACCAGAAAATAAAAAAATAACTTAATATAAGGACGAAAAATAAGATGTTAAAACGAAATGATGAGGAATATTGCCGCTACCCTTGAAAAATGAATTTACCAGAAATGTGAAAATAAGTGTACAC
>DAMAVY010000124.1:968-8082 GCA_032077725.1 Clostridium sp.
ATTTTGACACAATGGAAAACCCTAGAATTTAGGGGTTTTCATTGTTTTTGGATAAAAATACAGCGTGAAAATTAAGCTAAAGGTCATGGAATTATAGGTTAGAATAAATGCACACATCTATGGATTTTGAATTAAGGGGGTGTGATCAATTTAGTGATAACAACATAAAAAAAGTTTTGATATTACTAATAAATAGAATTATAATGATAGTAATCACCATAAAGAGAGGGGTGTTACTTTGAAATTTAGTCTTTATGGTATAAGTGAAGAATTACTTGATAAATTAAGTTTTGAAAGTAAGCTTGGCAAAAGTTTAAAAAATACTTTAAGAAAATTTGAAAAAGATGATTTATTTAATGAAATAATTGATTTAAAAGAATTCTATGAAAGTACTGATTTATTAAAAGGTGCAAATTTTGCTTATAGGGTGAAATCTATACAGTCATGCGTGCTAAAATATGATAAATATTATCCTTATATAGAGGTTAACAAATGCTTTAATGACATACTTGGGATTAGAATTATAATGAAGTTTTAGAGCAAGATTTAAATATTTTTAAGATTGCGGATATGATAAATGGAAAAGCTAATGATGATGGATATAGAGGACTCCATCTATATTATCAGAAGACGAATAAACATTATCCTATAGAGATTCAAATAAATACTAAGCATGATAGGATTATGAATGATTGGCTTCATGTATATTTATATAAGTATGAAGAAAACAGTAATATAGGTGAATTATTAAGAAAAAAATATGATAATGGAGAAATTAAAAATGAATCTGATTTTAAGGAGGTATTGAAAAATGTGTTATCTAGTTGCAAAAAAATTTGATAAAGAGGGTAGTCTAGTATTAGAAGTAGAGCAAGGGCAAAGATTGGCATCATTATCAAAATATTTAACTCTAACAACACTTGAAAAAGGTGTACAGATAGTAACACTTAATGATTTAGAAAGCTTTAAAGAATATTTCCCATATACAATGATAAATGATGAGGTTGAATATATTTCAAAAGTAGTGAAAATGTAGAATGAAATTTTGCAATGATAAGTTGGAACATTTATAAAATTATAATATGTTTCCATATACATCACATGTCGAGACCGTGGTTATAATAGTAAAGAAACAGGCTGATTTCAAGGGATTTGAAGGTTTTTAGGTGAATTTAATAGTGTGTTTTATGTTCCCTCAGACTAAAAGTTTGAGGGAATTTTGCATTAGGGGGGTCTAACTATTACGCAGAAATAGGGATATTTGCGTTAAGGTTTAGGATTTGCGAAATTGTTTATGCTGATAGAGGAAAGTACCCCCGCCTCCACAATTTAAAAACTATAACATAAAATGTTAGAGTTTTTTACTTTGTATAAAATTATTTATTTAAAACTAGGAAGAAGAAACTTTTTACGGTTTCTTCTTATTAAAGTACTGAGCATATATTTGTAAGTGGGGAACCGAGCTGTGAAAAGCTTTGTCCTTGGAACGGAGTTTATGAAGCTACTGAAATAGAAACCAAGTCTCTAGGGTACTATGAAGTAAATGTAAAGAATGGCATTGACATTCACCTCGAGGGAAGGGCTAAGATATTATTAGAAAATATTATAGTATTAGAGTAATAATAAGTGAAGGGACGTGATTTTTATAATAGACAAAGAAGTTATAATGACTGACAGACTTAGAAAACTAAAAGAAGAATATCTAAAAGCAACTCCAAGTATTACAATCAATAGAGCAATTGCATATACTGAGGTGACAAAAGAATACCCAGATATTCCAGCAAACTTAAGAAGAGCAAAGGGTTTTAGAAGAGCGTGCGAGACAGCACCTATGCTAATTCAAGACAATGAGCTTATTATAGGACACCCATGTGGTAAGCCTCGTTCAGGCGCTTTTTCACCTGATACTGCATGGAGCTGGGTTAAAGATGAATTGGATGAAATCGGTACCAGACCTCAGGACCCTTATTTTATAAGTGAAGAAGATAAAAAGATTATGAGAGAAGAACTTTTCCCATTTTGGGAAGGTAAATCTCTAGATGAAGCCTGCGAAACTGAAATGAGGAATGCTGGGATTTGGGAATATGCAGCAGAAGCAGCTATTACAGATTTAACTTATCATATAAGAAGTGGTGGCGGTGATTCTAGTCCTGGTTACGATATTATATTATTTAAAAAAGGTATTCTGGGAGTAAAAGCTGAAGCAGAAGAACATCTGGAAAATTTAACTGGTACATATGAAGAAATGAATGAAAAGAGGACATTTTACCAGGCTTCAATTGAAATTTGTGAAGGAATTTTAATTTATGCTAAACGTCTTTCAGAATATGCATTGGAACTTGCAAAAAAAGAGACCAATCCGGTAAGAAAAGTTGAACTAGAGAAAATTGCAGAAGTAAATGCAAAGGTACCAGCAAACCCTCCTGAAACATTCCAGGAAGCATTACAGTCAATATGGACAATACAGTCATTATTTTTATTGGAGGAAAACCAGTGTAGTACATCTCTTGGTCGTGTTGACCAGTACATGTTGCCATGTTATGAAAACGATATTAAAAATGAAAATATTACAGAGCAACAAGCTTTTGAATTAATGGGTTGCTTTATGCTCAAATGCTCGGAAATCATTTGGTATACGCCTGGCGCAACAGCTAAATATTTTGCTGGATATATGCCATTTATAAATATGTGTGTTGGTGGTGTAAAACGTGATGGAGGAGATGGGACTAATGATTTAACATATTTGATTATGGAAGCTGTAAGGCAAGTTAAGCTTTATCAGCCTACTCTTGCTTGTCGTATACATAATCTTTCTCCACAAAAGTATCTTGACAAAATTGTTGACCTAGTTAAAGCTGGTGTAGGTATGCCCGCATGCCATTTTGATGATGCCCATATAAAAATGATGCTTGGAAAAGGATATAGCTTTGAAGACGCTAGAGATTACAGTCTTATGGGGTGCGTTGAGCCACAGAAGAGCGGAAGAGTACACCAGTGGACTGCAGGTGGTTTTACACAGTGGCCTATTACAATAGAGATGGCTATGAACAGAGGTATCCTAAAATCTTATGGTGATAAACAATGGTTAAATACAGGGGATATTAATGAGTTTAAAACTTATGATGATTTTGAAGGTGCGGTAAAAAAACAGCTTGATTATTTAATTGATATTAATTGTAGAGGTACTGTTATAATAGAAGAGATATTTAGAGATATAACACCTACACCATATATGTCTATTTTTATGGATGGTTGTATGGAAAATGGTAAGGATGTAATGGCAGGTGGTGCTGTTATGTATGAAGGCCCAGGAACTATATTTGCAGGACTTGCAACTTATGTTGACAGTATGGCGTCCATAAAGAAATTAGTTTATGAAGATAAAAAATATACTCTTATTCAGGTTAAAGAAGCTATGGATGCAAACTGGGAAGGCTATGAACAGATTCACAAAGATTGTTTAAATGCACCTAAGTATGGCAATGATGACGATTATGCAGATATGATTGCAAAAGAAATTGTTGATTATACTGAGCAAAAGATGAATTCATACAAATCACTCTATGCAAGACAAATTCATGGAACATTGTCTCAATCTTTTAATACTCCCCTTGGAGGAATGATTGGAGCGACACCTGACGGAAGAACTGCCTATGCACCACTTTCGGATGCAATGAGTCCTTCACAAGGAGCAGATACAAAAGGCCCTACAGCTGTAATAAAATCAGTATCTAAGATAAACGTTGAATCTATGAGTTTAGGCATGGCTCATAATTTTAAGGTAAGTAAAGATTTTCTTGATGGAGATGGAGGCAGAAATGCTATTATTACATTATTGAGAACAGCTTCATTGATGGGTAATGGGCAGATGCAGTTTAACTGTGTTGACAATGCGACTTTAGTTGATGCTCAGAAGTATCCTGAAAAGCATAGAGATTTAATAGTACGTGTTGCAGGGTATTGTGCATTCTTTGTAGAACTTTGTAAAGAAGTGCAAGATGAAATCATCAGTAGAACTGTAATTGGTTAATATGTTTAAAAGCTTAGTTCAAATAATAGTTAGGAGATAAATAGGTATGAAAGTAAAAATTAGAGAAGGATGTATAGGGTGTGGTTTATGTGAAGGAACTTGTCCTATGATTTTTTCTATAAACGATGATGGAAAAGCTCAAGTTGATAAACAACCAGATCAATCAGAGGTAAGTCAAGTACAAGAGGCTATAGAATTATGCCCTGCAAAAGTAATTGAATTATCTAATTGGTAGAACAGTTTTAGAATTTTTAATTAAGATTATTGCTAATTTGTATCAAAATCAAAGTTATTAGAAAGTGAAACCCTGGACTAATTAATTGGTCCAGGGTTTTCTTATTGGTTAATCAATATCATCGGTCATCGGCGATCATAATTTGAAAATTCTATGGAGTTCCCAGGCATTAGTGAGGAAGGTGGTAAACCAACCCTTGCTACTCACTAAATTTGAAGTAACTTAATCAGTTCTTCTAACTCTTCAGATAAAGCTTTTGCAAGGGTAAAATCAGTATTTTTTAAAGCCAATTCTATTTTTGTTTCAACTAATTTTTTCTTTTGTTCAATTTCTAAATAGTCTTTGTCAAAATGATCAGCATAAATCATCTTTCTAAATTTTCGCATACTCATTTTTCTAATTGTCTTATCTTCAATGATTAAAACATAATCCATACAGTTTACTATAGAATAGAAATCATGAGAAATCATTAGAATCGAACCTCTATAGTTTTCTATGGCTTTTTCCAGTGCTATTTGTGAATATGTGTCTAAATGACTCGTCGGTTCATCAAGAAGCAACATGTTTGCTTTACTAGCAGAAACTTTAGCCAATTGAAGTATATTTTTTTCTCCACCAGATAAAGCCCCTATCTTTTGATTAATGACTTCTTCTTCAAAACCATAATTTGAAATATATGATCCAATCTCTTGATAAGTTTTGAAACCAACATCTATGAACTCTTCAAGTATGGTATTAGAATCATTTAGTGTTTTGCCTTGAAGTTGAGATAAATAAGCCACTTTAACGTGTTCATTTATCTCAATAGAATCATGACTATTTTTAAAGATTTCTCGGAGTAAAGTCGTTTTTCCGGTACCATTTGGACCGATAAGAGCTACTTTATCAGTAGATTTAATCTCAAAGTTAACATTTTCTAGAAGTATATCATCAAAGGCAACACTGTAATCATTAACTCTTAAAGCAATGGTTTCGACCATTTCATTATCTATAACTAAACTGATATTCGGCTCTTTAATATCTACAAATGGAGCTTTAATTCTACGTTTTTCTAATCTTTCTTGAATTTTAACTCTAGCATTTAGAGATTTCCCTCTGGAAGATTCAGCATGCTCAGTTGCGAGGTATCTTAGTTTATTTATTAAAATCTCGTTTCTCTGAAGTTCTTCATTATCAGCAGCAGCTAGCTCTTGTAACTCAATTTTAGTTTGAAGTAATGAGAAGTTATAATCAATATAGCTTCCATCAAACTCTTGTAGCTCCATGTTTTCAAGGTGTAGAATTTTGTTAAAACAATGATTGAGTAGATATCTGTTGTGGGTAATAATTAACATTGTTCCTTTGTGTGAATTAATTAGATCTTTAAGAGAATTAAGGTTTACAAAGTCTAAAAACACATCTGGTTCATCCATAATCATTAAATCTGGATTATTTAACATTTCCTTAATTACTTGAATAAGCTTGAATTCTCCACCACTAAGTTCAGATATTAGTAGATCTTTATACTTGATTAAGCTTGCAAGATTTAGTTTTTTATTAATAATGTTTTCAAAATCGTCCCCATTAATTGCCTCAAATGCGTCCAAAGCTTCTTGATACTTTTCTAGTAAAGTATCAATATCTGAAGATGTTTCCATTTCAGTACAAATAGATGTTATTTCATTTTGGAGTTTAATAAATTCTTCCGCTATATATTCGAAAACTTTAATTTCTTTTGTTTTGTCTAGTTGTGAGAATTGACTAACATACCCAATTCTACAATTTGGGTACATCGCCAGCTTACCATCGAACATATATTTTTCTGGATCCATAATTATATCTATCAGTGTACTTTTTCCGCTGCCATTTGTTCCTATAAAAGCACAATGTTGACCGTCTTCTAAGGTAAATGAAATGTTATTATATAATTCCTTTTTCGGAAATGAGTAGGATAAGTTATCAACTTTTATCATATTATTACCTCTCTTTATCACTAAAAAAGAGCCTATAAAAATAAGCTCTTGAATATATTCTCTTTTCAATTGCAATTTTACACTTGATACTTAAGTAGAAAATACATTCTACTAAGTTCAGCATTGATAGCATAACACTTTTTTCTACTAAGTTCAATCATTTCATATTAGGCTTCTACCTGCTACTTACTTGATAATTCACCTTGCTTTTTTAATAATACAATATCCTTTAAAGCCTCAAGGGGTGCTGACATCCACTTGTTTACATGATATATCATTTTAGCATGTATAAAAATATTATCAGTTTCTACTGGGAGAATCACAAGCTCACCATTTTTAATTTCCTTATGAGTAGCTATTCTAGGTAATAAGCTTATACCTAATCCCTTTTTAACGCACTGTTTTATAACTTATATACTACCAAATTCTTGTTCCAAATTTTTTATATGATCTGAAACAGTTGATTGAGAATAATTAAGTTCCTCAGCGGATGCTCTAAAATTCAGCAATCTTGCTAATACAATAAATCAAAAAAATGTAGGCAAGCATGCGTTACCTGAACACCTGGTGGAGGAAATATATATTCATGTTATGCCTGTAGAAAAGTATGTCCATTTTCAAAAATATAAGCAACCAGTAAATGGACTCCCTTAAGCTGAATTCATTTACTAGAAGCAACCCTTAGGGTTTAGAACACAAAGGTTTAACATAGACTTATAAATATCTGCAGCTCTACTATAAAGTATCAATCATAACTCTCAATTCTCTATGACAGTTTTAAAGTCTTCCAAAGTAAAACCTTCCTTGAGTATTCCATTAATGAGTTTTATAGTTACTTTGTTGGTACTTTTAAAATTTTGATCTGTTTTTAAATTTAGGTATTCTATTATTTCTACT
>DAMAVY010000125.1:0-8077 GCA_032077725.1 Clostridium sp.
TTAACAAATTCTCTAGTTATGGCAATGGATAAAAAGGAACTGGATGTATACTACCAGCCAATATTTGATATAAAGCAGGAAAAGAACATTATGGCGGCAGAAGCTTTATTGCGATGGAATAATCCTGATTTAGGAATGGTTCCACCAGATAAGTTTATACCACTTGCAGAAGAAACTGGACAAATAATTCCTATTGGACTGTGGGTTTTAGAGGAAGTTTGCAAACAAATTAATTTATGGAAATGTGCAGGTTATGAGCTGGTTCCTATAGCGGTGAATATATCAGTAAAACAATTAGAACAAATGGATTTTGCAGATATAGTTATAGAAATCATGAAAAGAAATGATATTGATCCAAAGTATATTGAATTGGAAATAACAGAAAGTGTATCTACTGGAGATATTGCTACTATTGTAAAAAACCTTAAAGCATTAAAAGAAAATAAAATAAAAATATCTATGGATGACTTTGGAACTGGGTTTTCTTCCCTTGGACAACTAGATCTTTTTCAACTGGACAAGCTGAAAATAGATAAGATTTTTATTGATGACTTAGTAAATGTTTCTAAGAGGAAAAGCTTAGTTAAATCAATTATAGCAATGGCAGAAAGTTTAGATTTGATGGTAGTGGCAGAAGGCATTGAGACTAATGAACAATTATCTTACCTAAAAGAACTAGGTTGCCAATTAGGACAAGGTTATTTATTTAGTAAACCTGTACCAGTAGAAGTAATGGAAAAACTATTGATAAGCACTAAAATATAGATGTTGAGACCATGCAGTCTTGTGGCTTTAACCATGAGTTATTGTTACAAACACTGATGAATATAAGAGTTTGGTGGAAATCACTTAGATTTTCGCTAAGCTTTTTTGTTTTAGCGATAAATTTATAGAGGTACCTATGGTAAGATATATAATAGTGAATAGCTTTTAAATATAATTTATTAACATCCTAGGATTATATTAAAACAAGGGAATGGTGATTAGGGATATGGATATAAGTGTTGAAAAAAAGAACCTTCGACATGAGGTTATAAAACGTATAGAGTCTTTATCGGCAGAATATATAGAAGAAGCAGATAAAAAAATCTATGAAAAAGTTATAAATCTAAAAGAATATAAAGAAGCAAAAACTATATTTTGTTTTGTAGGTGTTAATAGAGAAATTAATACACTAAGGATTATAAATAATGCCCTTGAAAGCGGGAAAAGAGTTGGAGTTCCTAGATGTATTAGTAAAGGAATTATGGAAGTTTACGAGATTACAGGACCATCATCTCTAGAAGAAGGTAAGTACGGACTTTTAGAACCAAAGAAAGATTGTAAGTTAATTAAACCAGAAGAAATAGATTTTGCAATAATACCTTGTGTTTCCAGTGATAGAGAAGGCTTTAGGTTAGGCTACGGTGGAGGATACTATGATCGTTATCTAGTAAATTCTATCTTTAAGGCAGCAGTTATTTGTAGAGAAAAAATACTATGTAAGCATATCCCTCACGACGACCACGACATAAAAGTTAACATGGTAATAAGTGAGAATCTAAATCTTTGATTTAGCTCTTCGAACTTACTCATTCGAACGTATGTGAGAAGGAATGTCCTTGCGAGCGCAGCGAGAAAAAGAAATCTCTGATTTGGCTCCTCGAACTTACTCCACCGAACGCATGTGAGGCGGAGTTTCATTTAAAAAAAGCATGTGAGGCGGAATGTCCATCCTCAATGCTCAATTAATTTCACATAACGGTATTCATTTAATTCTTTACCAATGTTTATTTTTTGTATGGTTCCATCATGGTGGAATCCCACTTTTTTATAAAATTCCTGAGCTGTAATGTTTTCTTCAAGTACCCAAAGTGAAGTTTTACTAAAGGATTTATGTTTTAATTCATTTAATCCCCATTTAATTAATTCAGTACCTATACCTTGATTCCAATAAAGGGGTAATAGATATATTCCCCATATCTCCCCCCAAGAAATATCAGAATCTGCATCTCTACATTTTCCTAAAGTTATAAATCCAACTGGATTATTGTCTTTAAATATTAGAGCAGTCTCTTCCAAATTTTCAGATAATGATTTAAAAAAGTATTTTTCTCTCTTTTCAGCACTTATATTATCAAGTATTAAATCTGGAATTATATTTTTATAAGCAACTTTCCATGATTGTGAATGAATATAGCCTAGTATTTTTGAATCACTTGCATTTGCATAACGAATATAATAATCCATATTATCCCCCCCTTTATTACTAAATTTTAAAATGTAGTATAAGCTAGGTTATGAATAGCATTATATTTTTCCAAAATAAGTTGTGATGGCATTACAGTTAACTCAGCAAAATCATATCCTAAATCTACCAATTGCTTTATGATCTCCATGCCAATGTAGTATCCGCTTAAGTATGGGCCTTCATCTCCCACTGACCAGGTAAAATATGTTTTCATTTGCTCTTGAGTTAAGGATGTACCAAATTCACCAGTTATTTTGTCCATGAGAGTATCTTTTTTGAGAATCAGCTTACTGATTTCCTCACCTGGTAAACTTAATGCTTCAGATAGTGTCTTTACTGAGTATTCCATACCGTAGAGAGCAATGGGACAATAAGAACCAAGTCCTTCAGAGATAACTCTATTTGTAAAGTCAGATAAATTAATGTCTTCAATGACTGCTATTCTCACCATATGATTCATTTCATGAGGAATTAAATATTTAATATATGATTCATCGATGAATCTATCCAATCCAATATAGATGCAAGGCTTTCCTTTGGGATTAGGTAAACTGAATCCCCCAATGTTTCCTAGCTCCAAACCAAGATATAAATCGAAATCTTCTGTAAATTTCAGTAGAGATGCTACTTTTTTTGCTTCATTAATAATTTCATCACAAATACCTCTTCTTTCGTTGTCCTTTGCGATTTCAAAATTTTTTAAAAAATCCACATGATTAATCATGTCCCTGAGGTTATCAATCTCAGATAAGTATAGACCTTTAAAAACACCTTCAAACAGCTCTGGATATTTCATAGTGTATCGCTTGTATGCTTCAAAGTTCCCCATGTATTTAATTTCTTTACATAGCAATTGATATTCATCAATCATATTAATAATATTCATCATCATTCCCCCCAAAAAATAAATAACTCCAAATTAACACAACTCCAAGTCCTAAACTATCCTAATTCACCATTCTCAATTTACCAAAATCCCGCGAACCTGCATGACCACAACAACTTTTTAAAAAGTTAAAAAGTTAAAATGTTAAAATGGTAAAAAGTTAAAATGGTAAAAATTTAAAAAGTTCTATATTTATATAAGTAACATTTTATATATCAAAATATATAATCGTTATTATTTTTTTAATTCACACAAACTATAGAACTAGCTCATAGAGTTTAAACCAAACTAATCCAGGAATATTTAATCCTAGATCAACGGTGCCTATATAGATATACCCACACTTTTCATACAATGAGATTGCAGGTGTATTATGAATAGAGACATCTAAGCGAATTGCTTTCATTCCCTGTTTAATACTATATATTTTTGCAAAGTCCATTAATTTTCTACCAACACCCTTCTTTATATACTTAGGATGAACAACAAGAGTATGTATTACGATAACATCTTTATAGTCTAATTCAATTCCCCAAGTTCCTTGTGCATATGCAGATTCGGGGTCGTGGCTTAATATTATAGAACCGGCTATTTTATTATTAATCCTTAATACAAATAAATTATTATTTCCAATCCCAGTAGCAGCGGTTTCTCTAATTGGATATATTCCCTTGATCCATCCGGGGTAATTTGTACCTGATTCTAAATAGTCATTTAAATCATCATATAAATATCCCAATTCATCTATATCATTTATTGTTCCTTTTTCTATTACATAATCATAGCTTTCTGGCATTTTCACTGAGTTATTAATTGTTTCAATTGTATCCATCTAGTAACCTCCATATGAAATACTGACACAAATTCACACTAAATTATAAAAAAATACATTACAATTATAACATGACTTTCAATATAATGGTATCATTGAATCCTAGAATGTTCATACATCTTATAACTAAATAAGTAATATATACTAAAAATAGAAATATTATTTACAATGAAACAATGTTATGATATTATATGATTAAAAGTTAAATATTTGAATTAATTCAATATAATTAAGGGCGAACTAATTATTATATTCGCGAAAAAACTAAGATGTATGTAACATTGTTGTAAAAAAGAAATCATATTATCAAATCAAATTTCAACACAAGGATGAAATATGGACAGCATGTAAAAATAAAAAATAACTTTATAAGTGGGGGAAGATCATGAAATTAGAAAGTAAAAACTATAGTATAGGGGATATAATTAAAATTCCATTTAAATTTGCACCAGTACAGGCTACCCTTGTAGCACTACAAAAACTTTTAGATGGGGTAGTGCCAACCCTTCAAATTCTGGCTACAGCTAAATTTCTAGATACTGCAATTTCAGTATTTAAGAAAGAAGAAGACACTTCAGATATAATAGCACCACTTATTTTTGTGATAATTCTTCTAGCTTATAAATGGATTTCAAAGCAATTATCTAAGTTTGCAGAGGTTCAAATTAAAAACAAGCTTAGGGGAGAATTTAGAGTAAATATAGTAGAGAAGATAGCGACTCTTAGATATGGGCATATAGAAAAGCAGGAAAGTTGGGATTTGATATCCAGGGTAATTAAGGAGCCGGAAGTTCAATGTACCAAAGCATATATTACTTCTTTAGATATGGCAACAATGATTTTGCAAATATTAGGAATACTAGCTGTTTTATTTGTTCAGGTATGGTGGTCAGCCCTATTAATTGTTTTAATTTCAGTGCCATTATTTTTTATAGCTTTAAAAAGTGGAAAAGAATCTTATGAAGCTAATAGAGAAGTAGAAAAGAATAAAAGAAAAGTTAAATATTTAGAAGAAGTTTTAAATGGTCGTGAGGGAGTAGAAGAAAGAACCTTATTTGGATACTCTGATAAGATAAATAGTAAGTGGCATAAGGAATATGAAACTGCCAGAAAAAAAGAATTTAAGGTAACTCTAAAATGGTTCATTAATATGAAAGCTGGAGGAGTTATTATAGCAATTTTATCCGTATTAATAGTTTTAATTTTAATAGGGCCAGTAACCAGTGGACTTTTATCAGTGGGGATGTTCATGTCCATCGTCAATAGTGTATTTAATTTGATTCAATATTTAGCTTGGAGCCTTCCTGAATATGGAGATGGTTTAGCTAAAAATAAAGAATATCTCATAGATTTAACTAATCTTGTGAAACTAGAAGGGGATGAAGGCTATTTATTAAAGCCAGCTATGTCATCAATTAAATTAGAGTCTTTGGAATTTAGAAATGTATATTTTAAATATCCAGGTACGGAAAATTATATCTTAAAGGACATGTCCTTTGTAATAGAAGAAGGAAAGCATTACGCCTTTGTAGGGACTAATGGAGCTGGGAAGACGACCATAACTAAGCTTATAACTGGCTTATATGAAGATTTTGAGGGAGAAATTTTAATAAACGGTAAATCTATAAAGTCATATGGACAGGACGATTTAAAGGCTATGTCTTCGGTAGTATATCAAGATTTTGCAAGATTTTTTATTTCTTTCAGAGACAATATTTTGCTTGGAGATATTAATAGATTTGATGACATAGATAATATGAATGAAGCTATAGAAACTATGGAACTCCATGAAGTTGCCTGTGGCCTACCTGCAGGTATAAATTCAAACTTAGGTAAGATTAAAAATGATGGAGTAGATTTGTCGGGGGGACAGTGGCAACGAATAGCTATGGCAAGAGGAATTGTAAGTCCTGCATCTCTTAGAATTTTAGATGAGCCAACAGCAGCCTTGGACCCCATAAGCGAAAGTAATGTCTATGAAAAGTTTGAAGAGATAAGTAAAGGACAAACTACCATATTCATAAGTCATAGGCTTGGCTCTACAAAAATTGCAGATGAGATTTTTGTTATAGGTGATGGGGCTATTATAGAAAGTGGTTCCTATGAAGAGCTTATGGAGAGAAATGGGGTTTATACAAAGATGTATGAAAGCCAAAGGAGTTGGTATATATAATGGAAGCTAATAATATTAAAATTAAAAATAAAGATATTTCTTTTTTAAAAATAGTAAGAACTATTGGACCTATGATATTTAAAGCGTGTCCTGTATTCACCACAATAGCTATATTAATAGCAATAATCAATAGCTTGTTCTTTGTAGTAAACACTATTATGACACAAAAGTTTTTTGATTCTATTATAGGTTTTGCATCAGGAAATGTGGCCTTAAAAATAGTATATCTTATGTTAGGAGGACTATGTATTTCATTAGTTCTTACTCAAGTATTTAATGGGGCAACTAATTTTTTGTGTGATGCCTTAGGTGATAAGGTAAAGGGAGCTATAGGTAAGATATTAAACCATAAAAGCTCAAAGTTAAATGCAATAGATTTTGAAAACCCAACCTTACTTGATGATATTAATAAGGCTCAAAAAGGACTAGAGGGAAGCATTTGGATGTCTATCATATTAATTATGATAGCAACCGTTTATATTCCATACTTTATTTTTATGGGAATATATCTTTATAAACTAAAGCCTATACTAACTCTTTCTATCATATTAATATTTATTCCAGTAGCACTATCTCAATTAATTAAAATTAAAATATTTACTAATCTAGAAGATAAAGTGGCTCCCGTAAGAAGAGAATATGAACATTATGAAAAATGCATAATTGATAGAGAATATTTTAAAGAAACTAGACTTTTAGGAGCATTTTCTTATTTTAAGAAGAGATACATGAATTCCTTGGATTTCATGAATAAAAACATTTGGCAGGCGGAAAGAAAGTCAGGTGTTGTAGAACTCATTATGAAGATGGCAACACTTACTGGATATATGGGAGTTCTAGCACTTCTTGTATACGCACTTTTAGATGGTTCTATATCTGTAGGTGCCTTTGGAGCTGTATTTGCTTCTATAGAATTCATGTTTGCCATAATGAATGAGCTTATATGTATGCACATAGGGAACATAGCTGAAAGTCTAGGTACAGTAAAAAACTTCATTAGATTTTTAGAACTTCCTGAAAGAAAAGGTGAAGATATAGAAATTGAAGGTATACCTAGTATTGTAGTTGATAATGCAGGGTTTACTTATCCGGGAACAGATAAAAGTTCTTTGAAAGGTATCTCTCTAAAGGTAAATTCAGGGGAAACCATTGCTATAGTTGGAGAAAATGGGGCTGGGAAGAGTACTTTAGTTAGAATGCTCACAGGAATATATAGTCCTAATGAAGGACATATTTTTATAAATGGGGTGGATACAGCTAACATATCAGCTAAAGAATTATATAAGACCACATCAGGAGTATTTCAAAAATATCAAAGATACAAGATGACATTAAGGGATAATATATCAATCAGTGATGATTCACATGAAGTAAAGAAAGAATTATTAAAAGATGCCATAGTGAAAGCAGATTTTGAGGTTTCAAAGGAGAAGTTTGAAGAGGGGTATGACACCATGCTATCTCGGGAATTTGATGGTATAGATTTATCTGGGGGACAATGGCAAAGATTGGCTATAGCTAGGGGCCTTTACAAAACGAATAATATGATAGTCCTTGATGAGCCTACAGCAGCCATAGATCCTATAGAAGAAACCAAGATATACAAGAAATTTAAAGAGATGTCAGTGGATAAAACAGCTATAATTGTTACCCATAGACTTGGCTCTGCTAAGATTGCAGATAGAATAGTAGTTATGGACAAAGGAGAAATTGTACAAGTAGGAACCCATGAGGAGCTTATGAGTACGGAAGGCAAATATAGTGAAATGTATGAAGCCCAAAGCAAATGGTATATAACTAATCAGGATGAAAAAGTGGTAAGTTAATGAGAAAGAAAAGATAGTAAGTTAATTTAAGAAATAATATAAGACAAATCAAGGGCAGAACCTTGATTTGTCTTTTTTTGTTTAATGAATACCACCAGTTATACTGGTGGTTCAAAAAAGCTTTTAGCTA
>DAMAVY010000126.1:0-8072 GCA_032077725.1 Clostridium sp.
GGAGTTGCTCCAGTTGCGATTATAATAGTCTTAGCCTTATATTCACCTTTTCTACATTTGATTGTTTTAACATCACCATCTAGCTCAGTATCAACCACTTCATCTTTAACAAACTCTGTACCAAATTCTTCAGCTTGTTTTCTCATTCTTTGGCTTAATGTAGTTCCAGTACAGTTTTCAATTGAACCAGGGTAATTTTCAAGTTCATCAGTTGTTGTAGCTTGACCGCCGTATTTAGCTCTCTCAATGATTAACGTTTTCATTCTTGATCTAGAAGCGTATAATCCTGCTGATAGTCCTGCAGGGCCTCCACCAATTATTATAGTGTCGAAAATTTGTGACATATTAATATACCTCCCTTAGTTAATAGCATGATCTATTAAGTCTGAATCTATTAGTTGAAAATCTGCTAATATTTTCTCACTCCAATTTGGAGTGTTAAAATCATTTAAAAATTTTTCAGTTGTAGCTATAGAATTTTCTATAATCTCTAATGATTGATAATCCACTTTTGCCATAACTTCAGTTGAAATACAAATTGTTTTATATGGAGTTTCATTAGGCTTTACACTTCCCATTAATGGATGAGTAAGTAATCGATTACCTTTATGAATATAATCCCTCACCTTTTTTAGTATATCCAATTGAGGAACTTCTATAAATTCAACTTTATAATTTTTTTCAAACTTTTCTTTAGACATGGGATTATTTGTTACGATAAATAATGGTTCTATCATAAAAACACCTCCTAAAATGTATACAAAAAGACATGAAACAAAATATACTATTACATATATCTGCCCCATGCCTCTGTCTTTTAACCTGAGAGTTTTACTCCTTCGGTGCTTTATTTGCTTTCCAGAGTTATGTCCACTTCCGGTCCTTTTGCCTGAGAGTTTCATATTTATTTGGCAAAATAAATACTTGCTTCTTCGGCTACCTAACAATAACTTTATAGGTGATCTCCCGAAAATATCATCCAAATCCTTTTTTATTGAAACGTTTTATTGAAACGTTTTCTTTAATCTTATTATATGCTAATTTTGTCTAATATTCTACATAGTTTTACAAATACTACTATTTGATTTTTCAATAGCTTCTATAATTTTTTTCAATTAGAAGCATTTTCTTAAATTTTTTATTCCGTTTTGAATCTAAAACACACATTAGCAATAGTCCTTTAGCCCAGATATATCAATACATGTCATAAAATTTTTATATTAAACAATATTAAATTATCATAATAGCTACGTACCTATAATAATATTGAATTACTAAATTTTAATCGTTATTTTTTTAACTTTCATCCAATAGCAATCAAATTAAAAAAATTTTTTTCTAATTTTTACCATAAGGTAATGGAACTATCTATATTTTTTATTATACATTATTTTCGAAAAATATTTACATCTTTTTTGTTTTTATGAAATAATTTTTTTCCTTATGAGCTGAAATCAATCTACCTTCCAATTATAACATTAGTTTATAATCTAAGCAAAATTAAAAGGTATGAATTTTCCTTCATACCTTTTTAAATAAATTATATATTATTGCATTCTAAAAAACTTTTTACTTTAATATTTTTCTATAAAGAAAATACCACAAGCATTTTTACCTGAGTGTGTTCCTACTACACACCCAACATCTGATTCAATAAACTTTATATTGTTATCTTTTAAAAAATTAATAATTCCGTTATATATTTGTCTATTTTCTTCGTCTGCTGCAGCATTTAAAACTATTGGCATAACTTCCTCAGATATACCACATTTCTCCATGTAGTCTAATAAATATTTCAGAGCCTTTTTGTTACCTCTAACCTTATCCCTTACAACCATCTCACCATTCTCAACTGCGAGATTTAATTTTATTCCTAGCAACCCACCTACTGCACCTAAAGTTTTACTAAGCCTTCCACCTTTAACTAGATTGTCTAGAGATTGAAAGTTTAATGTGCTTTTAACATGAGGTATAGTATCATTTATAATTTTCAATATTTCTTTTGCCGATTTATCCTCGTCACGTAACTTGCATGCTTTAAGCACTAATATACCAAGTCCACATGTTACATTTTGCGAATCTATAATATGAATTTTATCACTTTCTAACATATTTTTTGCAATTAATGCTGATTGATAAGTTCCACTCATCCCAGATGATAAATGCAAAGAAATTATTTCATATCCTTCATCTAGATATTGCTTATAGTTACTTACAAACTCTAACGGAGGTATTTGACTTGTTTTTGGTAATTCAGTACACTTGTCCATTTCTTCAAAAAACTTATTTACATCGATATCCACCCCATCTAAATAGGTATTATTATTTACCATAACTTGCAATGGGATAACGTGAATATTCATTATATCTACCA
This sequence comes from Clostridium sp., assembly GCA_032077725.1. GTDB lineage: Bacteria > Bacillota > Clostridia > Clostridiales > Clostridiaceae > Clostridium_J. The sequence goes on from DAMAVY010000126.1 coordinate 2,375, forward strand.
AAGACTTTGGTAAATCACAAGTGCTATCCGTTATTATTTTTATCTTTTGCAAAAATTCCACCTCCTATTTCATATGCTTAAACCCCAATTGCCTTAAACCTTCATAGGCAATAACAGCTACAGTATTTGAAAGATTAAGCGACCTTGTAGTAGTTTCAATCATTGGTACTTTTATAAGATTATCAGCATTTTCTTCTCTAATATAATTAGGAAGTCCACTTGATTCCCTACCAAAAACTAAAAAATCACCTTCTTTAAAATTTGCCTCGTGATAAAACTTATCTGCTTTAGTTGTGCAAAAATAGAAAGTTCCATCTTTATATTTTTCTCTTAATTCCTCATAGCTCTCATGTACTTCTAGATTTAATTGTGGCCAATAGTCAAGACCTGATCTCTTTACTGCTTTATCATCTAGACTAAATCCTAAAGGTTTAATTAAATGCAACTTACAATTTGTAAGCACACATGTTCTTCCAATATTTCCTGTATTCTGAGGTATTTCTGGTTGAAATAATACTATATTCAAATTCACTTTTGTGTCCTCCTACAAAATAATTACCCATAACTTATGATAATGATATAATAACCCAATTTTATTTCTATGTAAAGTTTATACCCATGTTTCATTTGTTAATTGATTTTCATGTTTTTGTGTTTTTAAAACAAATTTTTCTATAACATGAGCTACACCATCATTTTCGTTGCTAAGGGTAATATAGTCGGCTTCCTTTTTTACAACTTCTGTTCCATTTCCCATAGCAACTCCAAGACCAGCAAATTTTATCATGGAAAGATCATTTTCATTATCTCCTATACAGATTGTTTCGCTTCTATTAATTCCATAGTATTCACATATTTTTTTTACAGCTGCTCCTTTAGATGTTCCATTTTTCATTAATTCAAAACTATTATTCATTGAGCTTACAACTTCGAATTCTCCAAGTTTCAAAAATTCTTTTTTAGCTTCCTGTATTGTTTCCTTATCTATGTCTGCTGCCATGGCCTTTATTATCTTTACATCCGATTCTAGCATTTCCTCCCAATTATCAATAATTTTTATTTTTACTTGTCTATTTGGCGGAACTGTCTTATTTGCTTCTGTATACATTAAAGCTGAGTATTCTATTTCTTGTGTATATATTGTATCACTGGTATAGAATTGAGGAATAATATGATATTTCTTTAATAAATCAATTATTATTCTACATTGGCTTTTTTCTAAACCTTGTTCGTAGATTGACTCATTTTTATCCTTTTCCCTTACATAAGCTCCATTTGAAGCTATAATAGGGGCTTTTACCCCTATTAAATCTCCATAATAATTTGCTGAAACAAAAATTCTTCCAGTAGTAATTACAATCTTCACACCAGCTTCATGTGCTTTTCCAATTGTTTCTAAGTTTCTTGCAGATACCTCTTTTTTATTGTTTAACAATGTTCCATCCATATCTACACAAATTAATTTATAATTCATTAGTTCCTCCATAATCTATATTTAAAATATTTCTCCTTAATGTATCTATGCCATTTTTTTTGATTCTTCAAATAACTTTCAATAAAACTAATATCCTCTTGTCTATCTGTATGCGCTATAGTTATTTCTCCATAAAACTCATCGTAAACTTGATTTACAAGTTTGTTAAGCTTCAATTGCAACTCAGAATCTTTGACTGTTTTTACAAATTCCAAATCTCCAAGGTTTGCATCTTTTATTATACCTATAGTCTTAAGTCTAATCAAATAATAATTATATAGGGGTATAACACTATTGCTTTTTATTACTCTTATCCTTTTAATCTGATATATTCCAATTAACAAGAATATAAACAGACATATAGACCCAACTGTTATGAAAGCCCATAAATACTCCATAAATATATTATTCTTAACATTGCCTGAATCGTCCAATTCATAACCAGGATCATTTTTATTAAACTTGTTACCCTGATTTTGAGGGTTTGTAGGTTTACCAACTTCTGTACTTTCTTCCATACTTTCTTTAATTAGAGATTGTTCGTATGCTGTAGGTGTTGAAGCAGAATCTACAATTGCCCATTGATTTCTTTGGGGATTTACAAGGATTTCTGCCCAAGCATGGGCATCTTCATTAGTAACCACATAATTTCCTTCTAAATCTACATCCTCGCTCATCTTAAATCCCTGAGAATACCTAGCTGGCACTCCTGCAATTCTACACATTATAACTGATGCTGATGCAAAATAAGTACAATACCCTTCCTTCTCCTTTAGTACAAAGTTACTTACAAAATCATTATACTGATTATCATCATCTACGTTTATAACATATTTATAATTTTCCTTAAGATAGTTCCTTATAGCCAGGGCTTTATCATTGTTTGTAAGCTCCTTTATTTCCTTACCCTTCTTATTTGCTTCATCTTCTAATATGTTTTCGACTACGGAGAATACACCTTCATCTATCGGAGCATCTAATTGAAGATACTTTGAATATTCACCTAAAAATTGATTTAAAGCTGTACTTTTAATGTTTACCATTTCTGGTCCCTGTGACTTATCAATAATTGAGTTTAAATACTCTAAGTATGCATAATCTGAAACCCCAAATGATCTCATTGGCAATAGGTAATCCTCATCTTCCGGTATGCTTATATACTTGTCATTCTCAATTCCCTCTAAATAATTATCAAAGTCACCATAAGACAGATATGCAACATCATAAGGTTCTACTATTCCTTTATTACTAAAAAATGATAGAGTATCATTTACATATAAATTTTCCTCTTCGTTATCAACAGTTACATTGTAGCTATTGTTAGGGGTAAAGTATGATGTCGTTTTAAAATTTTCACTTGGAGTTATAGTCAAATGTTCTACTTCTTTTATAATTGAGTTATTGAGTAAATTATTATTAATTTTTTCCATAGATGTATTTGCATTCCTATTAATTTTAGATACTTGTGCTATATTTTCATCTAACCTAACCCAAGACTTGCCTGTATAATAATCCATAGCCTTCCCTCTAAGATAGCATGGCTTATCTGCTTTAACTTTAAATACTTCGCTATCATCAATTCTAATAGACCCACCTAAAACACTAGATGAATCATTGTATCCACTCTGCCTCATAGAAAAGCTACCTTTTAACGCTTGTTCTACAGGGTCAGTTTTTCCATCCTCCCCTGCAAATTCATTTCTTAAATGACTCATAATTCCTTCTATATTCTTTCCCTTATATTCCTGGGGAAGAATTAAAGCCATTAAAGGAATTATCACTGAAAGGCATAGAATAATTATTACAATTTGAGAAATCTTAAGATTTAACTTAATCTCTCTCCCTATATATTCTGCATTTTTCCTTTTGAATTCAATAATTCCTAAATTGCTAACGACTAATGCAATAAAACATGGAATATTGGGAATTACCATTTTATAAAATATCAAATACCAAAATCCTATGAACATACTTCCTGTAATAAACAAAGGTGCAAAAACTATTTTTTCAGTAATTCCTATAAGCACAGCAGTTATTAGTGGAATTCCTAGTAAAAACATATGCGCAAATTGTTGAAAATCAATACTACTTTCATTAGTTACTGCAATGTCTATATAATTAATGTTAGATGATATATTTTGTATTTCTTCCAATATGGAAGCTCCACTATATATATATATCATAACTCCACTCAATAGGAAAAATATAAAAAGGAACATTACCTTTTTCCATACACGATTAAGTAGAATTGAAAAAATCAGATATATAATTACGCCTAAAATGATTGAAAATCCAACCAAAGCATAGTTAAAATCTACTATCCTGAAACAATTTTTTACAAGCTTCAAAATCACGACAAGATTCATTATAACTAAAAGTATCTTAAATTTTTTTTCTTTTATCTCTCTCATATTATCACCTAACTTCTTCTATGTTATAGCAACACACACCATGATTTATCATTTTAATAATATTACCTTCATCAATACTTGCAACTTTTCCTAAATAAAATAATGTAATTTCATATCCTTCCCTTGATAATTCTATAAAGTACTGAACATTCTCTTCACTAGTATCATAAGTAACTATTACAACAGCACTCTTCTTGTTTACCTCATACAGGGATTTTTTCATAAAATTAGGCAAACTGCCTTTTCCACTACTGTACTTGCTAACCATATGTTCTTTCAACCCTTCAAATTGATAGGAGTTTTTTATTTTAAACTCTCTAATTTTTTCTCCGATTATTATAGCTTGACAGTTTATATTTTTTTGTTGCATGTAATTAACCAAAGATAAGAAAAACTCTACAGTCTCCTCTTCCTTTTCTCCACTTTTAACATTCTTAAAAGCCTCTTCTCTTAAATCTAAAAATACGTGTATACGAGGACTCTCACTACTCTCATACTCTTTAACAAATAATTTTCCATGTTTTGCTGTAACCTTCCAATTAATTCTCCTATAGCTATCTCCAACTTTATATTCTCTAATATTCTTAATTGTTTCTAAACTTTCTGATCCCCTATTTAATTCTTTCCTGTTTTTAATGCTATACTCCTTTAGATTAGCACCATTAATAACAATATTCTTCAGAGGGTATATCTTTGGATATACCTTAATATTTCCTCTCTGTTTATATAGTTCCTTCCATGTGAAAATTCCAAATATATCACTTACAACACAAGTAGTACTTCCGAATTTATACTCACCCCTAATTAAAAAATTAATTTTCTTTTTAATAAACTTCCTGGAGTTTATGTTGATAGACACCATATCCCCTCTATATTTATCCAAAACCTCACTAATTAATGAATTTTTGATTTCTATATAAGGCATTGGGAATATAGAGTCATTATTTGCCTCGATTATAATATTATTATCCTGTCCTGCGATTAATTCATTATTATCACATTTTACGTAAATGCCTAAATTTTTCTTTACTGATCGAGAATAAATTCCTGAAACTATTAGAATTAAAAGTAAACAATAAAATATTGAATATGGTAAATTTCCACCTGAAAAAATAGCAAATATAAAGGCTGCTACAGTTAATATAAAATATGATTTTCTAATCTTCATCATTTACTCTTACCTTTGGAGTGGAAACAAATTTCATAATTTCATCTAACACATTATCAGCAGTCATATTTCTTGCAGCAGAACCATTGGTTAATATTAATCTATGAGAAAGAACCAACTTTACATTTTCCTTAATATCTTCTGGTATTACATATTCTCTTCCCTTTATGAATGCAGTTGCTTGTGCAATTCTAAGTAATGCTAAAGATGCTCTTGTACTAGCACCTAATACTATATCTTTATGATTCCTTGTAACTTCTATAATGTTTATTATATATTTATTAATTTCATTATTTACTTTAATCTTTCTAACCTGTTCTTGTAAATTTATTATGTCTTCCTTACTTGCCACTGCTTCCAATATACTAAGAGGATTTTCTTCTCTATATAAGTTTAATATATAGACTTCATCCATTTTACTTGGATATCCAAGATGAACCTTTATCATAAATCTGTCTAATTGTGCCTCTGGCAATGAAAAAGTTCCTTCATATTCAATAGGATTTTCTGTTGCCATAATAAAAAATGGTTTTTCAAGTTCATAGGTTACTCCACCTTCTGAAACTTGCATTTCTTCCATTACTTCTAAAAGTGCAGATTGGGTTTTAGGAGACGTTCTATTAATTTCATCAGCAAGTACTATAT
>DAMAVY010000127.1:0-8060 GCA_032077725.1 Clostridium sp.
CATGAAGACGGGAATTCAGTAGAAGAAGATTCAGAGGAAACTTCAGATGAATTAATGAAATCTATACTTAGTGGATTTAGTATAGGAACTCCAGCAACCAGAGCTGAAACTATTAAGAAGCTGAAGGATATTGGATATATTACTACTAAAGGAAAAAACCTAACTTGCACTGAACTGGGAACAACTATGGTTGAGATGTTTCCTGTGAGGGAGCTATTTGACCTTGAGTATACAGGAAGATTAGAAAAAACCCTATCAGATATTGAAAAAGGTACAGTTAAGAAGGAGTCATTTATAAGTTATATTTGTGATTTTACCAATAAATCTGTAGACATTATAAAAAAAGATACATCTATGCTTTCTAAAATAAAGGTGCCACTTCCAGATGGTGCTTCAAGCGTAGGAAACTGCCCAATATGTGGTAATCCTGTGGTAGAGGGAGAAAAGAGCTTTGGCTGTATCAACTGGAAGAATGGATGTAAATTCACTATTTGGAAAAATGATAAGTATATAGAGTCCTACGGGAAAAAAGTAAGTGTGGAAATGGTGAAGTTACTTCTTAAAAATGGAAAAGTTGGATTTAGAGGATTAAAGAGCAAGAAGGGAAATACCTTTGCAGCATATTTCAGCTATGAGAAAAATGAAGAAACTGGATATTTCCATTGGAAGATGGAATTTATATAATATATAGCCACTGTAACCCTTCCTCCTCTTTAGTATGGGGAGGAAGGGTTACAGTGGCTATAATCACCATGTTTTTAAAATAACTGTAAAAGAAATATATTTACCGATAAATTTTTATGCTTTAGATTTAAAACCCTCTCCCATAATCGGGAGTGTTTAAAGAATTTAATCTAATTTTACAAGCTACATTTTTTTTAAAATTCTACTTTCATTAAGTTATATATACTCTTGGACGAATATAAAAATAGAAAATGACTAATATTCCCTTAGATATGCTATACCTACTACATAATTAGTATCTAAGGTTTCAACGCCTTTTACACAACTAACTACAGGATATGCAAAACTTACAACGAAATTTCCTTTACTGGAAGAAAAAACTATATATTTATTTTTACTTTTACTATTTTCATTAAATATCTCTCTTTCTTTTTTTATATCATCTGGTAAAACTTTATATACTAAATCTAGTGCCTCATCATAGGTTACGTAAGTTGAATTAACTTCAGATGCATACGTATAATCTTCTAGAATATATCCATATTTTTTATCATCAACATTAGGTATTTCATCTAAAGCTAAACTAGATACTAATTCATTCTCACTTTCGTAAAAGTAATAGGAGTTTTGTTTTACTTCATATGTTAAATTTTCTTTTATTACATCTTCATATCTTTTTGCGATTACAGTGTTGTCTATCTCATCTTTAGGAATATTATTAATTATAGGGCAAATATATGAAGTATCTACACTTTTTACTTCCTCTTTTTTATTAGTTTTATCCTGACATCCAACCATTGATAAGGTCAATATTGTAATACCCAAATAAATAAGTTTAAATTTTGTCATAACAACCTCCTAAACTATATTTGTAATTAAAATTAATATTAACATAAAAAGGGAATTTTAACAATATTGATATAAGTTTCATTTTTGTGTGTTTTTCAAACTATAGTAAATTTTTCTGTTAACTTAGATATTATTTCTTGGTATTTGATCTCCCTTTCTTCTTGCTTTAAATCTTATTTTTTTAGTAACCTTTCCTCCTCTTTAGGAGGGGGAGGAAGCAGTGGTATTTTAGTTTTAAGTTATATGGGAATGGATAACCATTGACATAAGTTACTTATAAGTATACCCTTAATGTATAACCCTTTAAAATTAAGGGTAATATATTAAGGGTTATATTTTTATTCTAGGAGTGATAGCGTGGATATAACTACAGCCGATGTATTAGAGAAAATAGAGAAGGAATTTACAATAAAGTATAAACCTTTTTCTAAATTTAAAAATTCAGGATTGTTATGGGATATGTGTATAACACTAATTAAAAATGAAGATTTATTTAATAAATTAATATTTGCAAACGACGTTTTACAGATACCACCTGTAGAAGTTTTTGTTAGTATAAATAATTCAATAACTGAACTAACTGATTATGACAAAAAAGCTTTGGGAGCGTTTTGGGGTTTTATATTTAAATCTGTTTTTGAATATAGAAACCAAAGAAGCAAATGCATAACAACTAAGGCAGTCCGAACAGCAACTTATTTTTACGATAGACCACATGAAGTGGTAATAAGAGGAGATGGATTTTATGCCTAAAATTTTGCAATGTAAAAATGTTGGAAATGATGAATTTTTTGAAAGCGTTATTCCTAATTATGTAGATAGTTTAAATTCAGTTTGTGAAGAATGTAGTAATTTTGCAGATCTCAAACTTGAATTTATTAGTGGTAAGAATATTGAATTTAAATTACACACAGGTGAAATGATCTTTAAATTACAAAGAATGAAGCATGCAGGCACAGGCAAGGAAATATTTGCCCTTTCCCCTAGACTGACTAATGCTTCTTATAAAAGAAATAATGAGAAGGATTATTATGAGGTTTTAATCACTGCATACTACTTTGCTTTAGGAAAGCTTAACCTGGAGTCAGAAGAAGACATGAAAGTTTTATGTAACATTACGAGAGAATTAATAAAACTTATTAGTGAAAATAAAGCTTATGATTATAAAATGCTTTTAGAACTTTGTGGATACTCTACTAATAAATTAGTAAAAGATAGTGATGAGATTTTATTTAAATGCAATAAGATGTCTGAAGCAGATCAAAAATCTTTAAGTTCTACCAATAGCGATAAAGAATGTTTGCAAATACTTCCTAGTGACAAAAGGAAATATAAGATTTTACTAGAGGAAGCTGACATTATTATGAATAAAGAAAGAGCTCCTAAAACTATACGAATTATTGCCAGTGATAATAATAAGTGGTATAAGGATTTTATCGGAGAAGAAATTAAAGTAGAATATTGTTATAGTAGAATTAGAGAATATACTTATAAAGTAAGTAGTGAAGATTTACAACGAATAATTCATAATCCTCTTTATAAAGGAGTATCCTATAAAATACAAGGACTTGCATTATCCTATAAGGATGTAGAAGTTGTAAATATGTAGACCAAGAATTAATTTTTAGCATTTACTACACTCTTCACATAAAACTAGAGAACTTTTAATAGTCCTTTAAGTAAATAATTTAAAAAAGAGAAGTGAGTTATACAATATTAGTAACATATTGTATAACTCACTTTATTGCTAGGAAGTTAAATTTAGATTTTTATTGTTTATTTTTAAAAGATTGACAATCTGTACACTCAGGTACTGTAGGATTTTGTTCATGAGTTCCTACCATAATTTGATTTAATGTACAATATTTTTGGGTTTCGTTATTAAACTTACAGTTAGTAACTGTACATTGTATAGAATCGTTTTTTTGCATTTCCATTTTCAATTCCTCCTTAAAAACTTATTTATATTGGGTACAAATCTAGTATGGCTTTTACTCTATAAATTATTCTTTGAATTTTTTTATTATATTAGGTATTAAATTAACCAAATCCTAGATTTATTTCTCGCCCTGCTCGAGAGGACACTCCGCCTCACATGCGCTGTATTAAAGGAAACTCCGCTTTACATGCGTTCGGTGGAGTAAGTTCGAAGAGCTAAATCGAAGATTTAAAGTGTCAGTTGAAGTTAGCACCAAATTCGGCACGAGAGAATTCTATAAAATATCCTTGAGGGTGCTTACATACTGGACAAGATTTAGGAGCTTCTTTTCCTTCATAGATAAATCCACAGTTAGTGCATAACCAATGAGTATCTGTATCGTGTTTGAATAGATTTCCACTTTCTATTTGTTTAGCAAAATAGTTAAATCTGTCTCCGTGAGTTTTTTCAACAGTACCTATATTAGTAAACAAAGTAGAAATTTCATTAAAGCCTTCTTCTTTAGCAACTCTTGAAAAGTCACTATAGATGTCTTGGAATTCTTCATATTCATTTTTGTGAGCAGATTTAAGCAATTGTAGAGTGGAATCAGAGATATCGATAGGATATGCTCCACTCTCAACTTCTACAACATTACCAGCTTCTTCTTTAAGTCTGTCATAAAATTGATGTCCATGTGCAAGTTCTTGATTTGCTGTATAATAAAATACTTTTTCAATAATGTATAGGCCTTCTTTTTTTGCAGCAGATGCAGCAAAAGTATATCGATTTCTAGCTTGACTTTCACCAGCGAAAGCCCTCATTAAATTGATTTTAGTTTGGCTATCTTTTAAATTCATATTAAATACCTCCAGTTTATTAAATTATTTTATTATTTCTTAATTTAATCTTTTTATTAAGTTTCCAATATAGAAAGAATTTTATTCATAGGTTTTTTATAATCAAATTTTTCATGTTGCTTTATATGAAAAAAATTATAGTGACTTCGATTTTGGAGGAAAAGGAAGTATTAAATATATTACATAGGTTATATTTAATTTAATTGGCTTGAGTAACATTGATTAAAAATTCTGTGGACGGTATAATATTTTTATATGTAATTTTTATATTTCATGAGATGAAATTAAATAAAAAAATTTATAAATACACGATAATAGTATTATCAAGAAATACAATTTTAAATTAATTTTGCTTTGCAAAATTGGAGCTTGGGGAAGGTAGGAATGATATGAATTTAAGTATTATTAAAAGGGATTCTAGAAGAAAAAGTTTTGATATGGAAAGAATACAAATAGCTATTAAAAAAGCTTATGAAGAGGTTCATGGAGATGACAAAAAATTTAACAATGATAGCAATGATTTAAAGACAAATATTGAAAGTTCTATTCTAAAATTAGCAAAGCAAGAAATATACATAGAAGAAATTCAGGATATCGTTATTAATGCCTTAAATCATAAGGACAAAACTGTTGCTAAGGCTTATGATGAGTATCGTGAAAAGAGAAGAAGAGCAAGAGATAATAATAGTGATGCCTATAAGAAGCTTGATAAAATTCTTCAATGTTCGGATGTATTAAACTCTAATGCAAATGTGGACGAGTATAGCTTCGGAGGACGTAAATTTGAAAGTGCTAATGTAATATTAAAAAGATATACTTTAGATAAAATGATGAAACCAGAAGTAGCAAGAGCACATATAGAAAACAGATTATATATACATGATTTGGATAGCTATGCAACAGGAATGCATAATTGTAGTTTTGTAGATGTGAAAAAATTAATAAACAACGGATTTATAACTAGAAATGGTGATGTTAGAGGAGCTAATGGGTTATCTACAGCATTTCAACTAGTGGCAGTTATATTCCAAATACAAAGCCAAGAACAATTTGGTGGAACAGGAAGCTGCCACATTGATTATGACTTAGAAGAACAAGTTGATATATCTTTTAAAAAACATTTTGCAGATGCAATGTTCTACTTTGAAGATAAAGAAATTAATTGGAAAGAATTAGGACCTGAAATTTGCGTAGAGAACATAGAAAAATTGAAGGAAGAATATCCTAAATTAACAAAGTATGCCTTAAGAGAATTAGATAGAGAAGGTCTACAATCAGCTCAAGGTTTATATCATAATCTAAATACCTTAGAATCAAGACCGGGATCTCAAGTACCATTTACATCTATTAATTTAGGTAGAAGAACCACAGAGGCAGGTAGGATGATTACAAGATGGCTTATGATGGCAAGTCTAGATGGTATCGGTAAGCATCATAAGACAAGTATCTTCCCAATATCTATATTCCAGTATAAGAAGGGTATAAATGATATAGAAGGAACTACTAACTATGATCTTAAGCAGTTAGCTATTGAATCTATGTCTAAGAGAATATATCCAAACTGGGTAAATGGAGATTGGAGCAAAAACATAGAAGATCCTAACAATCCAGATACAGAAATGGCAACAATGGGATGTAGAACACTAATTGGATATGATAGACACGGTATGGGGTATTCCAAAATTGGAAGAGGAAACGTAACTCCAGTAACAATTAACCTAGTTAAGATAGGTATAAAACATGGAATATGTCTTGGAGATAGAGAGAGTGCTGATATTGAAGGTTTCTTTAATGAACTTAATGAGCTTTTAGAACTTTCAGCTACTGCTCTAGTGAATAGATTTGAATATATTTGTTCTCAAAGTTCTAAGTCTGCTCCATTTATGTACAAAAACAAGAGTATGTTAGGTGGAGAATATGACACAGAAACATGCATTAGAGACGTTATGAAACATGGTAGTCAAGCTATTGGATATATAGGAATTGCTGAAATGTGCCAAGCTTTATTTGGAATGGACCATGCTGACAGTAAAGAAGTCCATGAATTTGCACTATCAGTAGTTAAAAGGATATCTGATTTTGCTGCAGAAGCTTCTGAAAGATATGATTTAAATTTTGGATGTTATGCAAGCCCAGCTGAATCTACTTGTGGAACAATAATTACTGGTAATAGAGAACTTAAAGGATTAAGAGATGAATATGGAATTATAAAGAATGTAACTGATAGAGATTGGGTTACAAATTCACATCACGTTCCAGTATGGAAAAATATAGATGTATTTACTAAGCTTAAACTTGAAGCTCCTTTTACTAAGTATCCTACATCAGGTTGTATTACCTATGTAGAACTAGATAGCTCAGTGGTTCAAAATCCAAAGGCTATAGAACAAATTATTGACTATGCATTTAGTTTAGATATACCTTATTTGGCTTTTAATTTTCCTATAGACACATGTCTTGATTGTGGTTATCAAGGTGAATTTAACCATAGTTGCCCAATGTGCGGAAGTGATAATATTGAACAACTTAGAAGAGTAACAGGATATTTAACTACGGATTATCATAACTTTAATAAGGCTAAACAGGCTGAAGTTAAAGAAAGATTCAAGCATAGTACTATGACAAAGCTTTAGGGACAATATTATGGTAGATACTATTAGGTTAATAGGATATAATCCATGCTCGGTAAATGAAGGCGTAGGACTTAGAGAAGTGTGCTACGTAGCAGAGTGTACCCATGGATGTCCTGGATGTCATAATGAAAAGTATTGGAATGATAAAGGGGATCTGTATGAAATTCAGGAAGTTGTAGAAAAGCTAACGAAGAACTCTTATACAGATATAACTATAAGTGGTGGAGATGGCCTAACCGTTCAATATGAAAATACTTTAGAATTACTAAAAAGATTAAAAGATAAATCCAAGAAAAATATATGGGTATATACTGGCTATACTTTTGAAGAATTATTTAAGGAAAATAAAGATGAGGTTTTAAAGTATATAGATGTTCTTGTAGATGGTAAATTTGAGATAAATGAGCGAGATGTGACTTTAAAGTTTAGAGGAAGTAAATCCCAAAGAATTGTTAATGTGCAGGAAAGCTTAAAAGAAAACAAAGTTGTGGAATTTAAACTGTGATTGGAGATAGAATATGAGAATTAGAGGATTTGAAGTAGTAGTTAATGATAAGAGAAAGCATCCAGAAGTGGAAATTATGCTTCCAACTAGAGGAAGTAAGCATTCAATAGCGTATGATTTGTATTCGCCTATAGATGTGGTTATTGAGCCCTCAGAAAAACAATTAATTTGGATAGATATAAAAGCATATTTTCAGCAAGGAGAAGCACTTATTATAAATGTAAGAAGCTCCATGGGAAGTCATCCAGTGCTTATGGCAAATGCTCAAGGCTGGGTAGAATGTGACTATTATAATAACCCTAAAAATGATGGAAACCTAGGAATAAACCTTTTAAATTTAGGAAAAGAACCATATGTAATTAAAAAAGGTGACAGAATAGCACAAGCCATGTTTATTCCATTCCTAGTAAGTGATAACTGTAATTCTGAAGAAGAGAGACTTGGAGGCTTTGGAAGCACGGGGAAGTAATTGAGAGTTTATTCAATTGACAATGGACAATTGACAGTTGACAATGGAAAATGGACATTTGAAAGTTGAGAGTTTATTTAATTAAGAGTTTAGAGTTTTGTCTGTTTCACCTTTGAATTCGATTATTGAGCATTGATTTTGA
>DAMAVY010000128.1:0-8032 GCA_032077725.1 Clostridium sp.
TATTTTTATAGAGTTTATGTTTATTGCTTTTTTCCCATCTCTAAATAGCTTAATATTAATTTTTTTATCTAAACGGTCCTTTACAACATATGCATTAATATATGATTCTGAATGTTCCCAAGAAATGAGTTCTTTATCTTTATTGGTTCTATGTGATTTTCCAACACTAGAATAATACAAAGATTCTAGTATATTAGTTTTTCCTTGTGCATTATCACCTTGAAAAACATTAGTTCCATCACATAATTCTAAAGCCATATTTTTGTAATTTCTAAAGTTTACTAAATTCAAATATTTAACATACATAAAAACACCCACCTAAAATTATACCATAATATTAATTCTAAGTGTGAAAATTACTGTAAAAATATAAATATGACCCAATTGCTGAATTGATATAACAATTTATTTTTAAAATTCAAAGGCTGACTCTTTATCAGCCTTAAAACTTATACAACAACATAGATTTCGCCTTGAAACTCAACTTTATCCCCAGGATATAATTTTTTGCCTCTTCTTGCTTCAATTTCATCATTAACCTTAACATCACCATTTTGAATATAGAACTTAGATTCTGAACCCAATGATGTTGCTCCTGTAAATTTCAAAAATGAATCTAATTTTATAAATTCAGTTTCTATTTTTATTTCTACCATTATTTCTCACATCCTAATTATTATTAGCAACCCTTACCGGAAGCAATAAATAAACACTATTACTATTTTCTTGATTTCTTATTACGCAAGGAGATACTGAAGATGTAAACTCCATTGTTATATTTTCATCATCCATTATTTTTAATGCATCAATTAAATATTTAGAGTTAAATGCAATTTTTAATCCTTCACCTTGCAAAATTATTTGCACTTCTTCTCGAGCTTTTCCCAATTGAGAATTAGAAGTTACAACAAGTGTGTCATCCGATATGTCAAATTTTACAAGATTGGTATTTCCATCCTTTGCCATAAGCGAAGCTCTTTCAATACAATCAAGAATTTCATTTTTATTAACAGTAATTTTCAAATTATGTTCTTTTGGAATAATTGACTCATATTTGATGAAGTCACCTTCTAGTAATCTTGATATAACTTTGGTATTTCCGAAGTTGAACAAAATGTGATTTTTAGTAAATGTTATTTGAACATTGTCATCAGTATCTTTAAGTATTTTTGAAACTTCATTCAAAGTCTTTCCTGGAATTACTGATTCCTTGTCACATTTACAGCTCATTTCTTCACTTTTTAGAGCTACTCTAAAACCATCTAAAGCAACCATATTTAATCTATCTTGTTTAATTTCAACTAAAACACCGGTTAATATCGGTCTAGTATCATCTTGTGCTACAGCAAATATAGTAGATTTTATCATGTTTTTTAATGTTTTTTGTGATACTGATAATACAACATCTTCTTCAATACTAGGAAGAGTAGGATATTCAGTAGGATTAAGATAAACTAAGTGAGTAATTGACTTTTGGCATTTAATTTCTATTTCGCTATTATTAACTATCTCAATTTCAATTGTATCATTTGGTAGTTTTCTTATAATTTCTCCGAATATCTTAGAATCAAGAACTACTTCTCCTTCTTCAAGGATATTAGCTATAATCTTAGTTTCAATGCTTACTTCTATATCTGATCCAATTAATGTTAGTAATCCATTTTTAGCTGAAATATAAATTCCTTGGAGTATTGGTAATGTTGATTTTCCTGTAATTGCTTTTTGTACATCTGAAATTGCTTCTTGTAATAAATTCTTGTCTATTAAGAATTTCATTTTGGTTCCTCCTTATACACATAAAAAGTTTGTCTAGATAGCTTAGATAATATATTAATAATTAGTAGTAGTAGTAGTAGGGGCTGTTAGTTTGTTAATAAGTGCTTCTACCTCAATAACCCCAACAAAATTTATGTAAAATAATTGTGGATAAACTAATCGGCCATTTCTGTAGTTATCCACATTGTTAGAATACATATAAATTTATAATTTAATCCACAGGTAATTATCAAATAATTAATAACAACTGGTACTAACTATTTTTGATTTATTCTTTTAGTTAATTCAGCTACAGCTGATTGAAGGCTTTCGTCCTTCTTTAAATTAGTAGATATTTTCTCGTAAGCATGAATTACTGTTGTATGATCTCTACCACCGAATTGTTCACCTATCTTAGGAAGAGAAGTATCCGTTAGTTTTCTAGAAAGATACATAGCAATTTGTCTTGGAAAGGCTACATTTCTAGTTCTTCTCGCAGATTTGAATTCTTCTACATTTAAGTTGTAATAGCTAGATACAATATCTTGTATTAATTCAATGGTAACCTGCTTTGAATTTCTATTAGAAATTATATCTTTTAGAGCTTCAGAAGCTAAATCAATGGTAATGTCCTTATTTGTAAGGGATGAGTATGCAACAATTCTTATAAGAGCACCTTCGAGTTCTCTTATATTGGATTTTATTTGAGTAGCTATATATACCATAACTTCATTTGGAATATTAAGGTTTTCTACATCAGCTTTCTTTTTTAAGATAGCGATTCTAGTTTCAAAGTCAGGGGCTTGGATATCTGCTATAAGTCCCCATTCAAATCTAGATCTAAGTCTATCTTCTAATGTAGGAATTTCTTTAGGTGGTCTATCGCTTGAAAGAATAATTTGTTTATTGGCATCATGAAGAGCGTTAAATGTATGGAAAAATTCTTCTTGAGTAGACTCTTTTCCTGCAATAAATTGAATATCGTCGATTAAAAGTACATCTATATTTCTATACTTATTTCTAAATTCAACGTTTTTATCATCTTTAATAGAGTTAATTAGTTCATTAGTAAATTTTTCTGATGAAACATAAACAACCTTTGATTTAGAATTAACTTGTTGTATGTAACTTCCAATTGCATGCATTAAGTGGGTTTTACCAAGTCCAACGCCACCATAAATAAATAGTGGATTATATGCTTTAGCAGGAGATTCAGCTACAGCCAGGGAAGCTGCATGAGCAAATCTATTACTATTTCCTATTACAAAAGAGTCAAAAGTATATTTTGGATTTAAGGTAGCCGACATTTCATCATTTACAATTAAATTGGATTTAATATTTGCATGTTTTGTAGTGGATGAGTCCAAATCTAAAGCCTCTTCTGAGCTTATTACAAAATTTATTGAATATGACTTATTACATGCTGCCTGAATAGAATTTTTTATTAGATCTTTATATCTATTCTCTAGGATATCCTTAGTGAAGTCATTACGAACACCAAGAGTGATGGATGAATCAGTAATTTTTAAAGGGTCAATACTTTTTATCCAAGTATTAAAACTTACTTCAGTAAGTTCAGCTTTAAGCATTTCTAAGGCTTTTTCCCAAATTTCTTTTACATAGGTGTTCATTTTATATCCTCCTCTTAAAATATTTATATCTATGATTAATATAGGAAACAGATAAAAATCCACAAGAGTATCAACAGAATAAAAGATATATATAGAGTTGTTTACAATTGTTAAAATTTTTATTCACATGTTTATAACTTGTGTTTTAGCGAATAATAAATTATATTTACTAACAACAAGTAATTATAACTTATACACAGGTAAAAAAGAAGAATAACTGCAGAAATTCATGGAAAAACACAAAAAAATAAGAAAAAAACATGAGTTATGCACAATTTCATCAACAGATTGTGCATAACTTGTACGAAAAACTATTTATCAACACTCATACATAATAATATCAAAAGATTAAATGCTATTCAACAAGTTATCCACAAAAAAAATAATTTTGTGGGAATTTTATCAACAACGGTGTTTAAATGTATAAAAATATGACATATTAATAATGAAAGACAACTCATATATGTTTTTATGTTTGATGGGTAGGGTTTAATGATAAATATAAAATTGGAGCATTAATTAATGTAATAAATTGTTCTAAATAGTTATCTTGACATTAATCTAAGTTACATTTATAATCTAATAGTGAAACTCATAAAGTAGTGATAAGTTAATTACTATAAATGACTTAATATAATGAAGGGGGTGCAGCACATGTTTATGACTTACCAACCTAAAAAAAGACAAAGAAGTAAAGAGCACGGATTCAGAAAAAGAATGAGTACAGCTTCTGGAAGAAATGTTCTTAGAAGAAGAAGACAAAAAGGTAGAAAAAAATTGACAGCATAAGGGCCGCTAATGTGGCCTTTTTCTGTAATTAGGAAAGTGAGCAACAGATAACTATGAAAGAAGAGAGGTTAAGAAAAAACCCTGAGTTTAGATTAGTATACAGAAGAGGAAGATCTTCAGCTACATCTCTATTGGTGTTATACGTATTCAAAAATAATAAGGAAATTAATAGAATAGGGATATCAGTAAGTAAAAAAGTAGGAAATAGTGTAGTTCGTAGTAGAGTAAAGAGGCTTATTAGTGAAAGTGTAAGACTAAATAAACAAGGGTTGAAACAAGGATATGATTTAGTTTTTGTTGCAAGAAGTGCTTCAGATGGTAAGTGCTATAAAGAAATAGAAAGTTCAGTAAAATATTTATTTAAGAAATCAGGACTTAATAATGTTTAAAAAAATATTACTAAATATAATTAGGTTTTATAGAAAATATATATCTCCCATGAAGGCACCATGTTGTATATATGAGCCAAGTTGTTCACTATATGCAATGCAAGCTATTGCAAAGTATGGTGCAATCAAAGGGGGCTTTATGGCTATTAGGAGAATTTTACGGTGTCATCCTTTTCATAAAGGAGGATATGACCCGGTTAAATAGAAAATCTAGGAGGGGTTAATTTGACTAATTTCTTATCTGGTATATTTGAACAAGTATTTTATGCTGTGCATAATTTTGTTCATTTAGTTATAAAAAATCCAGACATATCATTTGGAGTTGCAATAATATTATTTACGCTTCTTGCAAGGATATGTTTATTACCATTATCGTTAAAACAAACAAAGTCTACTGTTAAAATGAGTGCTATTCAACCTGAGCTTAAAAAATTACAAGAAAAATATAAAAACGATCCTCAAAGACAACAGAGTGAACTTTCAAAATTGTATAAGGATAATAATGTATCACCACTTAGTGGGTGTTTACCGATGCTTATTCAGTTTCCAATTATAATTGCTTTATTTTATGTGTTTAAAAATGTTGATTATCAAGGAGCTGGATTCTTATGGATGACAGATCTTACTTTAAAAGATCCAACAATGATATTACCGATTATTTCAGGATTAACTACTTACTTTTCAAGTAAAGCTATGCAGCCATCAACTGGAGCGGCAACAAGTCAAAATAGTATGATGAATATTGGTATGGCAGTTATGATGGGATTTATGTCTCTTAAATTTCCGGGAGCGTTGGTGCTTTATTGGACAGTCGGAAACTTAATACAAATGTTACAATCTATGATATTAAATAAAATTTATAAAAAATCTGAAACTAAAACGGCATAATAAAACGATTTTGTTATTGAAAGGGCGGTATCTAAAGCATGAAAAGTATTGAGAAAATGGGAAAAACTGCTGAAGAAGCTATTCAAAATGCCTTGAGGGAATTAAAGGTTACAGAAGATAAAGTTACAATAGAAGTATTAGAAGAAGGTAGCAAAGGTTTTTTAAATTTAATAGGAGTTAAGCCTGCAAAAGTTAAGGTTACATTAAAACGTGATTATGTTGGAGATGTAAAGGAATTTTTAAGAAGCGTACTTAATGCAATGAACATAAAGGCGGAAATTCATATTAAAGAAGAGGATAATGAAGTTAAAATTAACTTAATTGGTCCTAATATGGGTATACTAATAGGATATAGAGGAGAAACATTAGATTCGCTTCAATATTTAGTAAGTTTAATTGTAAATAAGAATCATGATGAGGCGTATAAGAGAGTAATTCTTGACACTTCTAACTATAGGTTCAATAGACAAGAGACGCTTAAAAAACTAGCATGCAAAATGGCAGATAAGGTTAGAGTTAGTGGAAAAACATTAAAATTAGAACCTATGAACCCATATGAAAGAAGAATTATTCACTCAACATTGCAAAACAATGAATATGTAACTACTCAGAGTGAAGGTGATGAACCATATAGAAGGGTTGTTATTCAATTAAAGAAAGCCTAGCTGGCTTTCTTTTTATATTTTTACACAATGTGATACAATAAGATTTTATGGATATAATCAATATTATAGAAATAACTGTGTAATTATTAATTTTATCTGATGTCTAATAATGATAATATCACTAGATTCTATGAGGATTGAAAATATCATAGGCATGGTCATAGATAAGTGAGATTAATTTGGGGGAAGATAAAACTTTCTATGTAGATTAGTTGGATTTGATAACTTTGAAATGATGTTTTGAAGGAGAGATTAATAAATGAAGGATTTTGATACAATAGGTGCTATATCAACTAGTATAGGTGAAGGTGGAATTTCTATAATAAGAGTTTCAGGAGATAAATCTGTAGAACTAGTAGATAAAATATTTCAAACTAAAAATGGAAAATCAATTAAAGATATGAAAAGTTATACCATGAGGTATGGATATATAATAGATGAAGATGACAATCATGTAGATGAAGTTATAATTTCTTTCATGAAAGGACCAAGAAGCTTTACAGCTGAAGATATTATAGAAATAAATTGTCATGGTGGAGTTGTTGCTACTAATAAAGTTTTAGAATTAGTTATAAAGCAAGGAGTAAGAATTGCTGAGCCAGGAGAATTTACTAAAAGAGCATTTTTAAATGGAAGAATTGATTTATCTCAAGCTGAAGCTGTTATAGATATAATAAAAGCAAAGACTGATTTAAGCATGAAATCTGCTTTAATGCAAAGTGAAGGTATAATTTCCAAGGAAATAAGAAACCTTAGAGAAAATTTAATATCAATTATTGCACATATTGAAGCTACAGTTGATTATCCTGAAGATGATCTTGAAGAAGTAACAGCTGAAATGGCTATTAAAGACCTAGATGTAGTAAAGAAAGAACTAAAAAGACTTATAGATACGGCTGAAGAAGGTAAAATATTAAGAGAAGGCTTGAGTACAGTAATAGTAGGAAAGCCTAATGTAGGAAAGTCTTCACTTCTTAATTCTTTAATTAAAGAAAATAGAGCAATTGTTACGGATATTCCAGGAACCACACGAGATATTATCGAGGAATATATTAATATATCAGGGGTACCTATAAAAGTTATAGATACGGCGGGAATAAGAGAAACTGAAGATGTAGTGGAGAAAATAGGTGTAGAAAGATCTTTACAAAAGATTAAGGATGCAGATCTAGTTATACTTATTTTAGATGCTAGTAATAATTTAACCGGAGAAGATAAGGAAATTATTAATAATATTATTAATAAAAAATATATGATATTATTGAACAAAAGCGACTTGGATAATAAACTTACAAAGAAAGATTTAGAAAGTATTAATTGCAAGAATATATTTAGTATATCAGCTAAGACTGGTGAAGGTATTGATAAAGTAAGAAATGCCATTAAGGAGATGTTCTTTAAGGGAGAAATTAGTACTAATAATGTTATAATAACTAATACAAGACATAAAGAGTCCCTATTAAGATCATATGAGTCTATCGAAAATGCTATAGAAATACTAAAAAATACTTCTGCAATTGATCTTGCATCTATAGACATAAGAAATGCATGGACATATTTAGGCGAAATAACAGGGGATTCATTAGAAGAAAACATAATAGACAAGATATTTAAGAATTTTTGTCTAGGAAAATAGGAGTGAGATAATGAAATATTTAGCAGGTGATTATGATGTTGTTGTAATAGGGGCTGGACATGCAGGATGTGAAGCAGCGTTAGCTACGGCTAGAATGGGATTAAAGACATTAATGTGTACAATGAATCTTGATAGTGTAGCATTTATGCCATGTAACCCTAATATTGGAGGTACTTCTAAAGGTCACTTGGTTAGAGAAATTGATGCACTAGGTGGAGAAATGGGAATCAACATAGATAATACCTATATTCAATCTAGAATGCTTAATACATCTAAAGG
>DAMAVY010000129.1:0-8007 GCA_032077725.1 Clostridium sp.
AAAAAGTATGAATGACTATGTACATGGGAGTAGTTATAAATTTAAGGGGGCGAACAATGAGTACAGTAAAAGAAGCGGGAATTGAAACAGAAACAAATATGTTAACAATAAATTGTAAAGATATTATGTTAAGAGAGTTTAGATTGGAAGATTTGGATGAGTTATATAATCTTACACTGCAACCTGAGATAACAGATTACTTACCTGACTGGAAAGGGACAAAAGAACAGTACAAAGATTGGTTGGTAAATATATATATTAAGGGCAATAAGGAATTTTTAAAAGCAGTTCCCAAAATAGAAAATGAAGCATTAATCTTTGGCATCATATTAAAAGAAACAAATGAGTTTATTGGCTGGTGTTTTACAGCTCCAAATGATGAATTACCTTGTCCTAATAGAGAAATAGGTTATGCAATCTCAAAGTATCATAGAAATAAAGGTTATACTACACAGGCACTTCAAGGTTTGATTAAATATTTGTTTAAAGAAACAAATATTGGGGTGTTAAATGCAATGGCTTTGATACATAATATATCATCAAATAGAGTGATACAAAAATGTGATTTTAGATATATGAATAATGTTGAGAGTTATGGTCGTGAGTTTTATCGTTATATACTTAGCAAATAGTAACAGGTTGGTGAGGAGTATTGCGGTGGATAAGATGTTTAAAACCTCATTTACAATAGTTACAGAGAATCATTTCATAAATCAAATATTAGAAATAATTGAGACCTATGTGGAGGGTGATGAAAGTGGAATATACTTATATTAAAGCTTATAAAGATAATGATAAAATGCGTAAAGGCCTTAATGAATTGACTGAAAAGACCTTTGGCTTTAATTTCGAAAACTGGTATTTCAATGGCTTTTGGGGAGATAAGTTCATCCCACATTCTTTGGTAGATGGGAATAAGGTTATAGCTCATGTGTCTGTTAATCTAATGGATTTTCATATGGATGGTACAGAGAAACATTACATTCAAATTGGCACAGTTATGACAGATAAAGATTATCGCGGTCAGGGGTTAAGCTATTACCTTATGCAGAAGGTAATCAATGAGTATAGAGATAAAGCAGATGGAATTTATTTGTTTGGGAATGATAGCGTCATAAATTTCTATCCTAAATTTGGTTTTGTAAAAAGTAAAGAATATCAGTATAGTAAAGATATTTATTCAATAAATAATGTGAAAAAAATACAACAGGTTGATATATCTGACACGGTTAAGTGGGAAGATTTTTTCAGCACTGTAAAAAGTAGTGTAAGTAATGATAGGTTTAATATGAACAATCCAGGACTAGTTGCATTTTGGACAAGATGGAGCAGATCAGTTTATTACTTGACTGAAGAGGATACTTATATTATCGCAGATGTTAAAGGAGAGAATCTTTTTATAAAGCAAATTATAGCAAGTCATAAAGTAAATTTAGAAAGAGTAATCAGTTCATTTGGCAGCGAAATAAAAAGAGTAACCCTTGGATTTACACCTTATGATGGGAATGGATATAAAGCTCAGGAATTCCATGAAGAAGATTGTACATTATTTATTTTAGGAAAAGACTTAGAAAATATTGAAAATAAAAAACTGATATTTCCTACTTTATCACATGCGTAGGGTGATTTTAAAATTAAACTTCTTCGTGGCTTGGCTCCCGTTATATCTTATTAGAAACGTATAGAACAACGGGACATTAAAGTGACATTTAGTAAGGTTACACTGGAAAGACAAAAAGAGTTGTTTGAATATTTTACAAACTATTATAAAAGTACACTCATAATGCTAATTTGGGGAGGAATGAGAAAATGGCAATAGAGCAAATGATTGATTTTTTTACAGCTCGTGTAGATGGATATGATGAGCATATGATTAAAGAAGTAGAAGGATGTAAAGAAAGTTATATTAAAATGGCAGAACTATTAAAAAAAGAGGTTAATGAATTATTAGATTTAGGTTGTGGAACTGGACTAGAGCTTGATGAGATATTTAAAACTAAACCTTTTATTAATGTAACTGGTATAGATTTAACTAAGGCGATGCTTGATAAACTAAAACTAAAACATCCTGACAAAAACTTGTCGTTAATAAATGCAAGCTATTTTGATTATGATTTTGGTACTTCTAAATATGATGCAGTAGTATCTTTTCAAACTTTACACCATTTTTCACATGAAGACAAGCTTAAATTGTACTTGAAGGTTTTTAATGCATTAAAAACTAATGGACAGTACATTGAATGTGATTATATGGTAGAAAGCCAGGAAGAGGAAAATTTTTATTATAGTGAAAATAAACGAATACGTAAAGAGCAGAATATTCTAGGTGGAGAGTTTTATCATTATGATACGCCATGTACAATTGATAATCAAATTAAACTGTTATCTAAAGCTGGGTTTAAAACTGTGAAAATGAACTGGAGAATGGGAAATACAACGATAATTACTGCTGAGAAGTAAGATGTGGGAATATGATACAATTGAGGTTTACCCTCCGGGAGACTCAAATTCCGAAGATCATACTTGTGAAATATGGATTCCTGTAAGAAGAAAATAAAAAAGGGGCATAAATTATGGATATTGAAATAAAAAATCCAACTGAAGATCAGTATGGTAATAGTAAGAATAATATTTTTTTAGCCTTCAGTAATCATGGAAGCTATTTGGGGAGTGCCTATGTATGCCCACCAAATATAAACAACCATCAGATAGAGGAGATACCATATCTTATTTATATAGATATTAATATAGAAGAAAATATAGACGAGGTGTTAAAGGATAAAGTTAATCAAGATTTATTTGATAAAGTGTATTTTAGAGCTAAAGAGATTCGTGCGGAAAGACCTGACTTAAATGCAAGAATATACTCTGGATTTGAATATAACAAGGATAACATGAATTTTTATATTAAAAATGGATTTTCAGAAGACTACAGCATTATTATGGAAGCAATTATTAAAGAAGATTCTAAATATAAATTGCCCGAAGGAATAGAAGTAATTGAGGTAGATTCGAGAGTGGACAAGGAACTTATGGAATATAGAGTAATATATGATGAAACCTTTATATCACCATTGGATACAAATGCACTTATAGAACAAAGTAGGCAAAATTATTTTAGGAACTTATATTTTTTAGTTGATGGCAGGAGATGTGGCGGTTGTACAATTTTTGAGAAAGATGGTTTTGGATATATTGAAACTTTATATGTTCTACCAGAAGTACGTGGAAAAGGAATATCAAAAATTATACTTAAGTATATATTCAATTATTTTTTAGTAAATGGACTTAATAAAACGAAACTTGAGGTATGGGAATTAAACAAATGTGCAGTGAAACTTTATAAAGCTTTTGGTTATCAAGAAGTAGAAAAAAACTTAATGTTTCCAGGAATAAATCTGTAAATGTATTAATGGGTACAAAGAGTTATTTTAAGAACGTGATGAAAGTGGAATATACTTATATTAAAGCTTATAAAGATAATGATAAAATGTGTAAAAGCATTTGATTATTCGACTAAGCCTTTCTTTCAGAAGATACCGTTGAAGAAGATGATCCATTAATAATATCCTGGCTTGTTGCCATTTAACTAATGTCACAAAACTCTCAAACTGGCATGGAGGCAACAACTATTTAAAATGTTAAAATGTTAAAATGTTAAAATGTTAAAATGTAAAATATGCAAATATTTAAAATGTTATATAGTTAAATATGCAAATATTTGAAATGGTAAATAGTTTTATATTTCGAAACAAACAATTTTTATAGATTAATGGTCATAATCAATGCCCAGTGTGGCACTAGTGAAAAGTATGAAAATCTAATTACATTGAAGTATTAGAATTATGAATGCTGAACCGTATCATAAGTAAATGCGGTTTATAGCTTTAGGTATTGATATGACATGCTTAAGGCTATTTTTGCGCGTAAAAATATCGTATCATAAGTAATAAAACATAATAAGTTTAGAAGTGGGTATTTACAAAATATGCTATAATTGAAAGAACTCAAATAAATGATAATCAAACTTTTAAGTATAAAATAAATAGTGAATTTGTCTGTTAGTTAATTGTAACAGAATAAGGAGGGCAATTAATGATTCAATCAATGGTGCATATTGCTTTAGTAGTAAAAGATTATGATGAAGCAATCGAGTTTTACACAAAAAAGCTTCATTTTCAATTAATTGAAGATACATATCAATCGGAGCAAGATAAAAGATGGGTGGTAGTATCTCCACCAAGTTCAAATGGAACAACAATATTACTCGCAAGAGCCTCTAAGGCAGAACAAGAGCCTTTTATAGGAAATCAAGCAGGTGGAAGAGTTTTTCTTTTCTTAGGAACTGATGATTTTTGGCGTGATTATAATGAAATGAAAAAAATAGGAATAGAGTTTGTTAGGGAGCCTAAAAATCAGGATTATGGAACGGTTGCAGTTTTTAAAGATTTATACGGTAACTTATGGGATCTAGTTGAATTCAATGAAGAACATCCAATGTTCAAGAGAGTTAAATAAATTCAAATTTGTAATAGGTTAGATAGTCTTTAAATAAGTCTATCTTATTTTTTATAAAAAATATAACCGAAAAAGAGGTATAAATTATGATAAAACCAATTGTAAAAGATATATTATTTTTAGGACAAAAATCAGAAGAGGCAACTAAAAATGATATAGTAGTAATTGATGATTTAATAGATACATTAAGAGCAAACTTAGAGCATTGTGTTGGATTGGCTGGGAACATGATAGGTGTAAAAAAGCGTGTATTGGTATTTACTGTAGGAAATCTTATTGTACCTATGATAAATCCAGTTATCTTAAAGAAAGAAAAGCTTTATGAAACAGAAGAGAGTTGTTTATCTTTAATTGGCTTTAGAAAAACAAAGAGATATGAAATCATAGAGGTGGAGTATCTTGATAGAAATTTTAAGAAGCAAAAGCAAGTGTTTACTGGCTTTACAGCACAAATAATTCAACATGAAATGGATCATTTTGAAGGTATAATAATCTAATTGAATAAATTAAATTTTTGAGATTAGGGGTTGATATTAAAACTGTATCCAAAGGAACAGGACTTTCAATAGAAAAAGTAAGAGAATTAAATAATAATTTGTAATAGGTTAGATAGGCTTTAAAGAAGTCTATCTTATTTTTTTGTAAAAATACAATTAAAACTTGAAATTGAAACAAAAGTAATAATATTGTATATGTGAAAATCTAATTTTTTTTTTACTTATGATACGGAGAATCGTACCATAAATAAAAAAGTTTTATGGCATTAGGTATTTAAATAACTTGCTAAGGTTATTTTTATAGCTAAAAGTACCATAGCATAAGTAATTCTTTATTTACAAAATATGCTACAATTAAAAAGGTAAGAAACTTTTTAGTATCAGACAAATAGGAATCAGAATGGGATTAGTTTAATGATTAACTATAAGGAAATTGTTTCATCAATGATTGAATCAGTAAAAGATATTTACAGAAAAGAATCTTGGAATGCTTATTTGAAAGACGATGAAAAACTAATACGAGCATTCGATAAATCATTATACACTATGGGGGCATTTGATGATTGTAAACTAATTGGCTTGATTAGATGTGTTGGAGATGGGGAGCATATTTTGGTAGTTCAGGATTTAATTGTTGATCCAAAGTATCAAAAGCATGGAATTGGTACATATCTTTTTAAGACTATATTGCAAAAATACTCTGAAGTAAGAATGTTTATTGTTATAACTGACATACAAGATATAGTAGATAAAAAATTTTATAAGTCGTTAAATTTGAAAAAATTAGAGGATATGAATATGATAGGATACATTAGATAAATTCCGAATTTATCTATTAGTTAAAAAGTTTTATATAAAAAAATTATATATGTTTATTTTTGGGAGTAGAATAAAATAAATCAATAACTGGTGAATTCACTAGATATTTAAGAAAGGAAGCAAGTAACATGGAAGAAATTATTATTTCTGAATTTAATAATAAGCTAAAAGTGTACTATACAAATGAAAAAAATTCTCTGCCTGAGGAGTATAGTGAAAAAGTTAAAAGACATTGGGGAAATCTATTAAGCAGTGGTAAAAAGTTTTTTAATGGAGATGTATTTACAATTAATAATATAGTGGTTAGTGAAAACGGTATAAAGATTTTAGTTGGTTTAACTGATTATGCTCATTTTTTGTATACTATACATAAAAATAAATACGAAGATACTGATTGCAGGGTTATTCATACCTCCGTTTTGATTCAAACTAGTGATAATAAGTTTGCAATCGGCGAAATGAATGAGGACACAGCCTTTCCTTTTAAGTTGCAGTTTATTGGTGGTGGTATAGATAAGGATGATATTAAAGGAGATATCATAGACTTAGAGCATAATATAAAAAAGGAAGTTTTAGAAGAACTAGGTATTAAAGTTGAAAACAAAAGTATTGTGAAAAGCTTGAAGCCTTGTTATTTAAAAAGTGGAGGAGAAAGTAACTTTCTATCAGCTATTTTTAAAATGGAATTATTAGTTGACGAATATGAGCTTAAGAAACTTTTGAGGAGGCATAATGAAGATTTAGCATCCAAAATGGAAATGCAAGAAATAAGAGATTTAATTTTTCTTGACGCCAAAAAAGAAGCTATAATGGAATTTGTTTCAAAGGATAAAAGAGAAAAGGATGGTAATCTTATTGCGACCTTGGAAGCTGCTATTGGAATACGACCAGTTTTACCCTTTAGGTAAATGCTTCCTATATATGAAGTTGTTAAAAATATCAAAATTAAAGTTTATAGAGAATTAAAAGAAACAATATATTTATGCGATGGAAACAAAAAGATTCAGAAAGAATTTCTTATACAAGACCCAGATGGATATTTGTTGAGGTTTGCAGAACAATAAGCAACAAATTCCAATTTAGCTATTAGTTAAAAAGCTTTATATAGAGAAATGTTAATTTATCTATGTGATTAAATGGAATTTAATAAGAACAATTTTATTAAATTGTTCAGCAATTACTAAAAATAATAATTACCTAGCTTATTAACGGGTTATCAGTGGTAAGATAATAAAATTAGCCTATATCTTAAATTACTATGTAAAATAAGATATAGGCTTTATTTTACAAGATAAGAGCCTCGTTATATATTTTTATAAATGTTAATAGTGCTAATAAAAATGCTGTATCATAAGTAAAATCATATTTACAAAATATGCTATAATAAGAGATGGAAATAAATTCTAAGCATTGGATAAATAGGGATTTTACCGGATGTTATCTATGTAATATTAACACTTAATTATTATCCATTAGAACTTGCAACTTTGAGTTGCAAAAAATGAGACAAAAGAAATTATAGGGTGGTGTAAGAATAAGGTTACTTCCAGTTATAATAAGGTTATCATAATTTAAAGGGGGATCTATTATATGAGTTTTGGACAAAATATTCAATTTTTAAGAAAAATGCATAAAGGAATGACTCAGGAAGAGTTGGCAGAAAAAATGGGGGTTTCTCGTCAGACTGTTTCAAAATGGGAACTTGACACTTCCTATCCTGAGATGGATAAGGTAATAGAACTATGTAAACTTTTTTCTTGCTCTATGGATCAGTTAGTTAGGGAAGATATAAATGTGAGTAATGATGCATATTTAAATATTAGAGTTGAAGAAGTAAATTCATTTTCTTATGTTAAATATGCAGTAATAAGTGGAGAGCCAGAAGATGACGCTACAAAACATATAAAAGATTGGGCTGCTAGCAATGGAATTAATCAGCCGGAAATTATAGGGTGGGATTTTCCACATGTATCACAGGAACAAATTAATGTATATCATATGCATGGATATGCCGCAGCCTGTAAGTTACCTTCGAACTTTGAAATAGCATGTAATAGCTTAGAAAGCATAACACAAAAAGAACAGCAATATGCAATCATCACAATTGAAGAACCATTTATTGCACCCTTTATGCTTATTCCAAATGCGTATAAGACACTTCTGATATACATGG
>DAMAVY010000130.1:0-7942 GCA_032077725.1 Clostridium sp.
AGTTGACAGAGGTACTTTTTTAATGTAACCATTCATTAATTCTATAGATGCATCACTATCATTTTTACTTATTACTTTACAAATCATAATTAAAACTCCTTTTTTAGAAACTTGTTCATCTTAAGTCTAGGTTTGCTTAATAGTATGAGGTATCTATAGAAAAATTATTCATTACATAGGGCTAAAGAATAGTGATTTAGTTATAAAAAAACAGAAGCAAAGAAAAATTATTCTTTGCTTCTGTCTCTTACATTAGTGGTTTATTTAGGGTAAAACCTAAATTCGGTACTTCTCTAATTTGAAATAAATAATCCAGGGTTGTTATAATTCCTTTTATTCATAGCATGTAAATCAATTTATGTATTTACCTTTTATTATAAAGTGGCATTAAACATCTCCACATGGATAAACAGTAATTACGATATTTTAAAATCTTATTTAGATTTTTGTAACGTTTGCTGCTTGAGGACCTCTATCCCCGCCAACTATTTCAAATTGAACTTTTTGTCCTTCATCAAGAACTTTGTATCCATCAGTTTGGATTGCAGAGAAATGTACAAACACATCTTCTTGACCTTCCACAGATATAAAGCCAAAGCCCTTTTCACTATTAAACCATTTTACTGTTCCTTGTTCCATATAATCTCCGCTTTGTAGCTGTAAATAGCTACACCCTTTTCAACATACTCAGTTTGCATTGCTGCCCCTGTTGGTCGCGTACTCAAGGGTATCAAATCTTATTATTTAAAATAAGATAGGTTACGGAATCTCCTTTCAAAATATTTGACCTTACCTAACTGCTTAGATAATAATTATAGTGTTCTCAAATTAAATGTTTTTATACTATTTAATTATGCGTTTAGCAACATAATATCTATTACTATAATAAGCAGAATTAAGGTTGGAAATTCTCACAGAGTCACCTGGCTTTGGAGCTTGAATAAACATATCATTACCTGTATATATTCCTACATGAGAAATATCGGTTGGATCATCATCATTAGTAGTGAAAAATAATAAATCTCCAGGTCTAAGTTCATTACGGCCAACGACAACCCCTTGATGTACTTGATAATATGTAGTTCTTTCTAAAGATATTCCAAGTTGTTTATACACATATTGAACAATTCCAGAACAATCGAAGCCTACTGGGGTAAATCCGCCCCAAAGATAAGGAACACCAAGATATTCTTTTGCTTTGGCAACAATATCTTCACCGGTATAATTACTTTCAACAAGAGCTGTTTCTCTTACTAGAGGTGTAGACCCTTGACTTTCATCTGTTACAGATACATAATCCCCGCTAATATAACCAACAATATTACCAACTTTCACATTATACCAACCATTAGTATAGGAAATTATAGGTAGTTTTGAACCGTATCTTGCTACAGTTGATACTGCGTAATTTGTACCAGCACCAGAGCGAACATTTAAAACATCAGCATTAACAACTGCAATTTTGCCTTGAACTGCATAAGATGGGGTTTCTTCCGAAGTTGGAGGTGGAGTTCCACGAGAAGGACGAGAATCTTCGTCACTATCAGAAGTCCCAGAAATGGTTACAAAGTCAGCACTAATAAAGCCTGTACTATTTTTGTATTTAATTTTATGCCAACCATTACTAGTGGAAATGATTTCAACTTTAGCATTCTTGCCTAAGGAACCTATTATACCAGCGCTTGTACCAGCACCAGAACGAACATTTAAAGCATCAGCAGTTACAACACCATTTGTAGGTTTTTGAGATGTATCATTATTATTGTTAGTAGTATTAGCGTTAGAAGTTGCAGATAGAGTAACATATTCAGCACTTACATAGCTTGTACTATTATTATATTTAATTTTATGCCATCCGTTAGTAGTTGAAATAATTTCAACTTTAGCGTTATTACCTAAAGATCCAACTATTTTGCTACTAGTGCTAGGACCAGAACGCACATTAAGGACATTAGCATTTACAATGCCAGCAGTTGTAGAAGCTGATTCTACAGCAGAACTGCTATCTAACTTCACATATTCACCAGAAATCCAACCAGTGGTATTATTATGACTGATTTTATACCAACCATTTGATATTTCTACAATTGAAACTTTTGTATTGCGGTTCAATCCTCCGATAATACTGCTTGTTGTATTAGGGTTTGATCTTATATTTAATACATCAGCAATTACAGAGCCTGTAACTGTACTGGTATACGACGAAGCTGGGGTTCCTGTAGGGTCGGCAAAGGCTACTGTATTCATGGAAGCAGCAATAGCAGAACCTGTGGCAAGAGCACATAACACTTTTAAAGTTTTGTCATTCATAACCTACCATCCTTTCAGAAATAATATATTCCATATAATATATTTCTTGTTATTACTTAAATTATAAGATAAATACTGCAACTTCTCAACCTATAATGATAAATAATTACAGAATTCTGCAAAAAATGATAAATTGTTAGAGTTTTATATGGTGAAGTTTCCTTGAAAGCCCCATTTACAAAACTGGTAAAGTTATTACAGAAATCATTATAAAAAAACCCTAATCCATATATTGAATTAGAGTTCAAAGATTTTTATTAGGTTTTTCCCCTCTAAGGAAGAATCTATGGTTAAGGTATGAGACTTTAGATTCGTAGCGTTTTTCATGAAGGCTATGAATTTTTCTATACCATGAAGAGGAAAGTTGATGGATGGAATTTTGTAGTGCATTGGAATTACTAACTTGCTTTGAATTTTATTACATAGATTTGAGGCAATTTCAGGGTCGATGGTAAAGTTGCCACCTACTGGTATGAATAATACATCTAAATTTCCAATTAAATCAATTTCCTCATCAGATAACATATGACCAAGGTCACCTAGATGGCATATTCTAAGGTCATCAGTTTCTATTAAATAAATTATATTTTCACCCCTTTTAGCTCCTTTTACATCATCATGATAGCACGGAAACCCTTTAATTCTAAGGCTAAGGGTTTCATAGGTGCAGGGAGTATTGATAATCATTGCACCTGGATTTATTAATTCAGTATAGTTATGATCAAAGTGGTTGTGGCTAATAGTAATAATATCAACAGAGCCTTTGTAAGGATTGCCTCCAAGACATTTATCAAAGGGATCCATCAATATTTTCTCACTTTTAGAATTTTCAAGGAGAAAACAGGAATGACCAAACCAAGTAATTTTCATTAAGTATCACCTACCTTAATAATATATTCCCAAAATATATAGTTATTAATCACAAACTATAAGATTTCAGTAAATTTATGTTAAGAAAGCTTTGAATTAAAATATTATTAATCCTTTTTAATAGAATTATAATTTAGTCTTGAATATGTAGATATAAAACAAAAGGAAATGTCTTTACAATAATTTTTTTATGTAATATAATAAACGTAAAATTAACTTTTAACTGATACTCAGAAATTTATATTTGGTCAGTGAAAGTTACACCTTTGGATATATATGTGAAGGCGTTTCACAAAATATTAGAAAAAAGCTAAGAATAGGACAGTACTTTGATATGTAGCTTAAAGAGAGTGGGGACAGGTGAAATCCCATAGTGAATATTAGAGAAAAATCACCTAGGAGCTGAGGACTGAACTTTTAGTAGGTCTTTCCGCATTTCTGCGTTAAGGAATAGGATATGTTAGTATCTGAATGTGATTAATATTGTAGGTGGTATAGCGAAGTAACTTCGTCCTTAGTTGGGCGGAGTTTTATTTTTACATATTAATTATGCACAGAAATGAATGTATTAAAAAACTAAAGTTATTGTTCAATAAATATTAAAAACAGGCATTTGTTTAAAGTTTAATTAGTACTAGGTAGGGATACAATTAAGAGGTAGCACGTAAATAGTACTGAAACAGCATATAAACTTCAGTTGTAGGTAATTAAAGACTAGCAAAGCGGTCTTTTTAGTAAATAAATCAGAAAAGGGTTGTTATACCTTATATAAGGAGGAAAAGCGTATGTATAAAAAAATTGATAATACTAAGTCTTTTATGGATATGGAAAACGATGTATTAAAGCTTTGGGAAGAAAAGGATATAATACAAAAAAACTTCGATTCAAATGATGAAGGTGAATATTTTTCATTTTATGACGGACCACCAACAGCAAATGGAAAGCCTCATATTGGCCATGTCATCACTAGAGTTATGAAGGATATAATTCCAAGATATAAAGTTATGAAAGGTTACAAGGTTTTAAGAAAAGCTGGATGGGATACTCATGGCCTTCCAGTAGAACTTGAAATAGAGAAAAAACTTGGAATATCAGGAAAACCTCAAATTGAAGAATACGGAGTAGAAAAATTCGTTGTTGATTGTAAGGATAGTGTGTTCTCTTACGTGGAAATGTGGAGAGAAATGTCTGAGAGACTTGGATACTGGGTTGATATGGATAATCCTTACGTAACTTATCACAATGATTATATAGAATCGGTATGGTGGGCGCTAAAACAAATGTGGGATAAAGGACTTTTATATAAGGGCCATAAAGTAATGCCATATTGCCCAAGATGTGGAACCACTTTATCATCTCACGAAGTAGCACAAGGATATAAGGATGTAAAAGATAGTTCAGCTTATGTTAAGTTTAAATTAAAAGGTGAAGATAAATATATACTAGTATGGACAACAACTCCTTGGACATTACCAAGTAACGTTGCGCTTGCAGTTAATAAATCTTACGATTACGTGGAAGTTTTACATGAAGGTGAAAATTTAATTCTTTCAAAATCTCTTTTAAGTAAACTTAATGGTGAATATGAATTATTATCTGAATTTAAAGGGGAAGCTCTACTTGGAAAAGAATATGAGCAGATGTTTAGTTTTGAAGTACCAAAAGAAAAAGCATTCTATATAGTTCATGGCGATTTTGTAACTTTAACAGATGGTACTGGTATAGTTCATATAGCTCCTGCATATGGAGATGATGATAATCAAATAGGAAAGAAATATGGTCTTCCTATGATTAATCTTGTAGATTTAGAAGGAAAATTTGTACCTGCTGTAACTCCATGGGCTGGAATATTTGTTAAAAAGGCAGATGAGAAGATTTTAGACTATTTAAAAGAAAAAAATATATTATATAAAACTGAGAGATTCACCCATTCATATCCACATTGTTGGAGATGTGATACACCACTACTTTACTATCCAAGAGAGAGCTGGTTTGTAAGAATGTCATCTGTAAGAGATCAACTTCTTGAAAACAGTAATAAGATCAATTGGATGCCTGACAATGTTAAAACAGGTAGAATGGGTAAGTTCCTTGAAAATGTAATTGATTGGGGAATTTCAAGAGATAGATATTGGGGAACCCCACTTCCAATATGGGAATGCCAATGCGGTCACAGAGAATTAATTGGAAGTATTGATGAGCTTAAAGCCAAGGGAATAAATGTACCAGATGGAATAGAGCTTCATAAACCATATATTGATAAAGTTAAGGTTAAATGTCCACACTGTGCAAAGGAAATGACAAGGGTAGATGAAGTTATTGACTGTTGGTTTGACTCTGGTTCAATGCCATTTGCACAACATCATTATCCTTTTGAAAACAAAGAGCTATTCGAAGCTAACTTCCCAGCACAATTTATTTCTGAAGCGGTGGATCAAACAAGAGGATGGTTCTACACATTACTTGCAATTTCTACCACTGTATTTGAGAAGAATCCATTTGAAAATTGCATAGTGCTAGGACATGTTTTAGATAAAGATGGACAAAAAATGTCTAAGCATAAAGGAAATGTACTTAGTCCATTCACAGTCCTTGACAATGAAGGTGCTGATGCGCTAAGATGGTACTTCTACACTACAAGTGCGCCATGGCTTCCATCAAGGTTCTATGAAGAAGCAGTTATAGAAGCACAAAGAAAATTCATCGGAACTCTATGGAATGTATATTCATTCTATGTGCTATATGCAGAACTTGACAATTTCAATCCAATGGATTATCGTGATTTTAAATCTGAAAATGTCATGGATAAATGGATGATGTCTAAACTTAATACTCTAGTTAAGAATACTGATGAACATCTAGAGAATTACAGAATAACTCAAGGAGCAAAAGAACTTGAAGATTTCGTAGATGAATTATCTAACTGGTATGTAAGAAGAAATAGAGCAAGATTCTGGGGATCAGAGCTTACAAAGGATAAGATTGGTGCGTATATGACTTTATATAGAGTTCTTGTAACCTTTGCAAGAGTGGCATCACCATTTATACCATTTATAACAGAAAAATTATATCAAGATCTTGTAGTTAACTTTGATAAGGAAGCTCCAGAAAGTATTCACCTATGTAAATGGCCTGAGTATTTTGAAGGAGAAGTTGATAAAGTTCTAGAAGATGAAATGGATAAGGCTTATAAAATAGTTAAGCTTGGAAGAAGTGCCAGAAATGGTGCTAATATCAAAAACAGACAGCCTCTAGGAATGATGCTTGTATCTGTAGATTCACTTCCAGAGTACTATGGAGATATAGTTAAGGATGAGCTTAATATTAAAAAGGTAGAACTTGGTGCAGATCTTTCTAAATATGTTAGCTTTGAGATAAAGCCTAACCTTCCAGTCCTAGGAAAAGCTTATGGAAAGATGATTCCAGGAATCAGAAAAGAAATTGGAGCTATGAACCAAATGAGTCTTTCACAAAGAGTAAATAGTGGTGAAGTAGTAACGATAAATGTGAATGGAACAGAAATTGAATTAAATAAAGAAAATCTTCTTGTAACAATGCAAGGTCTTGAAGGATTTGCTTTTGCTGGAGAAGGTGAAATAGGAGTAGTTCTAGATACAAATATTTCTGAGGAGCTTAGAGAAGAAGGTCACATAAGAGAAGTCCTAAGCAAAATTCAGAATATGAGAAAAGAAAGCGGATTTGAAGTTTCTGATAAGATAAACCTATATCTATCAGGAAATGAATCCCTTGAAAGTATCATAAGGAAGTTTGAAGATCAAATAAAAAGAGATACTTTGGCAATAACAGTATCTTATAACAGCGATAAAGCTACTAATGAAGTTAAGATTAATGGTGAGAATTTACTTCTTCAAGTAGAAAGAGTATAATAATTACAACTTAAAGTTTTCTAAATGATTATTTGGTTTAGATGGGGCTAATAATAAATGTATAAGGCTCTACCTAAACCTTATAATTTAACAAGTAAATGTTAATCATAAAACCAATATAGTTTTGTTGATAGAAAAAATGAGAGAGGTGGTATATAGTGGCAGCGTCAATTAAGGATGTAGCAAAAGAGGCAAATGTTTCCATTGCTACAGTTTCAAGAGTGCTAAATGATATAGATGTAGTTAATCAAGAGACAAAGCAAAGAGTTTTAGATGCTATAGAAAAATTAGATTATAGGCCCAATATTTTAGCAAGAAGTTTAAAAACCCAGAAATCAAGTACAATAGGTATTATAATACCAGATATATCAAATTCCCTTTATCCAGAAATAGTTAGAGGGGCAGAGGATTTAGCTAGTATTTACAATTATAATATAATGTTATGTAATACTGATCTTGATAAAAATAGAGAAAAAGAAAGTTTTAATATCTTAAGAGAGAAAATGGCAGATGGCATAATATACATGGGAGACCGTCTCGATTCAGAAATAAAAGCAGCTATAAAATCAGTTGGAACACCAGTAGTTTCCATAGGAGCTATGGATGAAGAAGGGGATGTTCCAAGTGTAGGAATTGATAGCTATACTGCTGCATATGATGCTACAAATTTCTTGTTTACTAAAAACAATAAAAAAATAGCATACATTGGATATAATAAAGAAAACGCATGTGAATATAAGAAGATGCTT
Organism: Clostridium sp.; assembly: GCA_032077725.1. GTDB lineage: Bacteria > Bacillota > Clostridia > Clostridiales > Clostridiaceae > Clostridium_J. The sequence goes on from DAMAVY010000130.1 coordinate 7,817, forward strand.
CATGGCTATAAAGATGCGTTAGAAGAAGAAAATTGCTTTGACGAGAAGTTGGTGTGCCTTGGAAGCTTAAGGTATGAAGATGGATTTGAAGGAATAAACAGTATTTTGAAAAATAATAATATTGAT